>JBILST010000055.1:0-10932 GCA_044371865.1 Flavobacterium sp. | reverse complement strand
GGTAGATTAACTACTAGTTTCTTCGACATACCTACATTATCGCTTCAATTTTTATTCACACAAACCCAAATGCTGTAATTTAAATTCAAAATCACATGAGATTTTGGTATATTCATTAAAATTTTATGTAAAAAACTTGAAATTTTAAATCTCCGTTTTTTTTGTATTAGTAGTTGATGTAATTTTGAATCGTTGAATTAGACATAAAGTTGAAATCATCTAATTAATTATCTGATTGTAATTTATCCCCTAAAAAATTATTAATCATTTATAAGAGATTATAAAAACTAGATGTTTACTTTCTTAAGTGTTTTTATTGTAAATATTAATCAAACCTACACGATTATTACAACAGAAGTAACTTTTGAAAATTTAATTTATAATACATACTGTTGCCCTGCTTTAAATGTATATAGTGAGTTGATGTTATTTATTTTAATGTTAAAACAAACCTATTGTCGTTTATGGAAATTATTTTTAATGAAAGAGAAGTACTTGAGATTGTTAAAAGCGAAAAATCAAGAAAGTTTGAAGTCAATGATATTGACAAATTATATGTTACCTATGGATATTGTATATTTTTTAAAATGTACTATTTAAAAATCAAAACTAAAAATGGAAAAGAATACTCTATTAATATTGATAGAAAGTATAAATCTCGTATTAAAAGAGAAATAAATCATTTTAGAATTATCATGAACTGGGAGAAATCGTTAAGTCACGCTTAAAATTAAATTGTTTTTATAATTTTAAAAAACGTAATACCCCTTTTCTGTTATAACAGATAAATTAATTTCAATTACCGCCTTCTCTAAAACACATCTATTCAGTGTTAATTTTGTAACACAGCAAACAACCACCTGAACATCAACACAAATAAAAATAATATTTATTTTTTATTATTAAAAAAATCACTATCTTTGATTTGTTGATTTATTTAAATGATTAAAATTTATCCCCTAAAAATTATTAATCATTAACCTAATTATATATACTTTATTTCATAAGAAATACTTTATTTACAAATATTTCAACTTTTTATATTCACAATTTAAGAAATTTTAATTATACATACTGTCGCCCCACTTTAAATGTATAATAGAGAATTGATGTTATGTTTTTTTTTAATATTAACACCTTTATTATAGTTTATGGAAATTTATTTTAATGAAAAAGAAGTTCTTGAGATTATCAATAGTGATAAATCAAGTAAGTTTAAAATTGATGACATTGAAAAACTATATGTTTCTTATAAAAACTATTTGTTTTTTAAAATGTACTCCTTGAAAATTAAAACTACAAATGGAGATTTTTTTTCAATTAATATTGATAGAAAAGATAAATCGCGAATAAAAAGTGATATCAACCATTTTAGAATTTTAATAAATTGGCGAAAAATGCTAAGGCAAGCTTGAAATTAAAATATTTTCAGGATTAGAAAGCATGCGATTTTCCGATTTTTTAATTAAACGAAAATCCCTTCCTTTAAATCAATTTTTATGAACGCTTGGTATTTGAAGAAATATTTTCGTATTCAATTTATATTGAAATGAAATGAAAGTTCAATCCAAGAAACTTAATAATTTGAATGTAACAAATAAATAAATCGCTGAATAAATGCTGATTTTTTATTAAAACAATTAATTACCTAACTTTTAATATGAATGTAAATTTGTATTGTAATTATTATTAATTTTATAGTTATGATACATACAATTCTACACAAAGCAAATTCTCGAGGCCATGCAGATCACGGCTGGTTGAATGCCTACCACAGCTTTAGTTTCGCTAGTTGGTTTAACCCTGAAAGAGTTCAGTTTGGAATGTTACGTGTTTTAAACGACGATACGGTAGCTGCCGGAATGGGTTTTGGAACACATCCACACGACAACATGGAAATCATCACTATTCCGCTTGAAGGAGATTTAGCACACAAAGATAGCATGGGTAATGCCGCTACCATCAAAACAGGTGATGTGCAAGTTATGAGTGCTGGAACCGGAATTCAACACAGTGAGTTCAATCCAAACCATGACCAACACACAAAATTATTTCAAATTTGGTTGTTTCCAAAATACAGAGATGTGGAACCTCGTTACCAACAAATTACTTTAGACCAATCGTTACAAAAAAATGATTTTGCACAAATCTTATCCCCAAATACAGATGATGAAGGTGTTTGGATTCATCAAGATGCTTGGTTTTATTTAAGTGATTTTGACAACGGTTTTTCAAAAAGACTAAATTTAAAAAAAGAAGGAAACGGTTTCTATATTATGAATATTGAAGGTGAAATCGAAGTAAATGGCGAAAAACTAGAAAGAAGAGATGCATTTGGAATTTGGGCAACCCATGAAATTGAAATCAAAGCGAATGCTAACTCGAAGTTTTTAGTGATGGAAATTCCGATGGAGCAATAAATAGTGTTCCATATTCCGTTTTTAGTATTCCTTTAAAAAAAATACTATTTTTGCAAACGGTTTTGAGCTAACTTTTAAACTTAAAAACCTTAAACTTTTAAACTAAAAACATGAAAGCATACGTATTTCCAGGTCAAGGAGCACAATTCTCAGGAATGGGAAAAGATTTATATGAAAATTCAACAGTAGCCAAAGAATTATTCGAAAAAGCCAATGAAATTTTAGGTTTTAGAATCACTGATATCATGTTCGAAGGAACAGCCGAAGAATTAAAAGAAACGAAAGTAACACAACCAGCGGTTTTTTTACATTCGGTAATTTTAGCAAAAACATTAGAGAATTTTAAACCTGAAATGGTTGCCGGACATTCATTAGGTGAATTTTCTGCATTAGTTGCTAATGGCGCCTTATCATTTGAAGACGGACTAAAATTAGTTTCACAAAGAGCAATTGCTATGCAAAAAGCCTGTGAAATTAAACCTTCAACTATGGCGGCAGTTTTAAATTTAAACGATCAAATTGTAGAAGATATTTGCGCATCAATTGATGGTGTTGTAGTAGCTGCAAACTACAACTGTCCTGGGCAATTAGTAATTTCTGGCGAATACAAAGCCGTTGAATTAGCTTGTGAAAAAATGAAAGAAGCGGGTGCAAAACGAGCATTAATCTTACCTGTTGGAGGGGCATTTCACTCACCAATGATGGAACCAGCAAGAGAAGAACTAGCAGCAGCAATTGAAGCAACAACTTTTTCAACTCCAATTTGCCCAGTGTATCAAAATGTAACAGCAAATGCAGTGTCTGATGCTAACGAAATCAAGAAAAACTTAATTATCCAATTAACTGCGCCTGTAAAATGGACGCAATCAGTACAACAAATGATAGCTGATGGTGCAACGAGTTTCACCGAAGTTGGTCCGGGAAAAGTATTAGTTGGATTAGTAAATAAAATCAATAAAGAAGTAGAAACTATTTCGGCTTAATCAGATAAATACTTAAAATATTAAATTCCTCATGAAGTTTTATTCGTGAGGAATTTTTATTTTTGAGAAAAAGAAAAAATGAAAAATCTAATTACTCTTTTCAAATCAATTGAAGCCGCAAAAGTTATTGCTCCAGAAATTGATTATTCTAAATATGTTCCGTTGAATTTATCTGTTACGAATCCTGAGTTGAGTCAACATAAATTAGAAACCGCTCAAGATTACGAAATTTTCATCCAAAATCATTTAGATAAAAATCAAGGAAAAATTGCTTTTGGCGGTTATATTGAAACTCGAAATTTGTACCAAAGAAGTACCGTTTTTAAAAACAACGCTACCGAAGAACGAAATATTCATATAGGATTAGATTTATGGATTAATGAGTCGGCAACAATTCATGCTGCATTAGATGGTAAAATTCACAGTTTTCAAAACAATACTGCTCTAGGTGATTATGGCCCAACTATAATTTTGGAACATGAAGTAGTCGAAGTTAAATTTCACACCCTATATGGTCATTTAAGCGAAACTAGTTTGATTGGTAAAAAAGTGGGTGAAATTATAAATAAAGGAGAACAAATTGCTACTTTAGGATTACCGCCCATCAATGGAGATTATGCACCGCACTTGCATTTTCAAATTATTATTGACATGGAAGGCAAAACTGGAGATTATCCCGGTGTTTGTAATGAAAAAATGCTTTCATATTATACTATTAATTGTCCAAACCCAAATTTTTTATTAAAAATTAAGTAAAAAAATTTGGGTATTCTCTAACATATTTTGTACCTTTAAGATGTTAAATTTTTAATATATAAATATGAGAAAGGTATTTTTAGGATTAGTAGTTTTAGCTTCAATTTCGTTTGCTTGTAAAGAAGAAACAAAAGAAAAAATAGTAGAAGCGAATGAAGCGGTTGGTGCTGAAATTGAAGAAAAAATGGACACTGCCTCTGTTAAAATAGACAAAGCAATAGACACTTTACAATCAAAAACGGGAGACGTTTTAGAAAAAGGTGCTGAAAAATTAGACAAAGCAGCTGGCAAAATTAAAGAAGCAGCCCATAAATAATAAGAAATCCCAAGTTTTGTAACTTGGGATTTCTTTATTTTCTAATCTTTTGTTCCCATTTCCATGCACTTGACAGAGCATCTTCTAAGGATAATTCTGCTTTCCAACCTAGAACATTATTTGCTTTATCAGTGTTAGCATAAGCTTCAATTACATCGCCTTCTCTCCTACCAACAATCTGATAGTTTAATTTTTTTTGAGAAACTTTTTCAAAAGCGGTAATTACTTCTAAAACCGAACTTCCAGTTCCTGTTCCTAAATTAAAGATTTCAACTTTTGCTATATTTTCTTTATTCAACAAACGTTGCAGAGCAATTACATGAGCTTTTGCTAAATCAACCACATGAATATAATCTCTAATAGCTGTTCCATCTGAAGTTGGATAATCACTTCCAAAAACTGATAATTTTTCACGAAGTCCAATTGCCGTTTGTGTAATAAATGGTACTAAATTCTGAGGAACACCTAAAGGTAATTCGCCAATTTCAGCTGAAGGATGCGATCCAATCGGATTAAAATAGCGTAATAAAATCGAATTGATATTAGTTACTTTGGCTATATCCGTGATGATTTCTTCTCCTATTTGCTTGGTGTTACCATAAGGTGACATCGCAACTTGAATAGGTGCATTTTCAGTAATTGGCATAGATTCGGCTTGACCATAAACGGTACAAGACGAACTAAAAATAAAGGATACTTCTGGTTTTTTTTGTAATTCTTGAAGCAAATACACTAAAGAATTAATATTATTTTCATAATACAACAAAGGATTTTCAACACTTTCTCCCACCGCTTTTGAAGCTGCAAAATGAATTACTCCTGAAATATCTTGGTATTTCGAAAAGAAATTTTGAACCGCTGATTTATCTCTTAAATCAACATTTTCAAACAGTGGTTTTTTTCCTGTTATACGCTCAATTCCATCTAAAACACCAATAGATGAATTAGAAAGATTATCAATTGCAATTACTTCAAAACCTTCGTTTTGTAATTCAACAACTGTATGCGAACCTATAAAACCTAAACCTCCTGTAACTAATATTTTCATATTATTTTGTTGTACAGACATTACAATGAAATGTCTCCTTATCTATAAATTAATAATAAAAAATTATTGCATTGCAATGATTCTACAATTAAACAAATTCTAAAACTGTGTCTGTAATAAATTTAATTTGATCGTCATCTAACTCCGTGTGCATTGGCAACGCAATTACTTCTTTTACCAATTGATTTGTTACAGGAAAATCAGCTTCGTTATAACGAATATCTGCATACGCTTTCTGACTGTGTAATGGAATTGGATAATAATTCGCACAAGGAATTCCTTTGGCTTGTAAATGTTCCAATAAACCATCGCGCTTTCCGTTTAAAATTCGGATTACATATTGATGAAATACGTGACAATCACAAGAATCACAAATAGTTGGCGCCCATATATTTGGATTTACACTTAAAGCCAAACTATATTTTCTTGCAGCCTCTTGACGTGCTTTATTATAAGTATCTAAATGTGGTAATTTTGCCTTCAAAACTCCTGCTTGCATACTATCTAAACGTGAATTTACACCCACCACATCATGATGATATCTTTCGTACATTCCGTGATTTACAATTCCTCTGATTTTGTGTGCTAAAGCGTCATCATTAGTAAAAATTGCTCCACCATCACCATAACAACCTAAGTTTTTTGATGGGAAAAACGATGTTGCAGCTACATGACCAATAGTTCCTACTTTCTTTTTAGAACCATCTTTTGAAGTGTAATCTGCACCAATAGCTTGTGCATTATCTTCGATAACATACAAATTATGTTCGTGAGCAATTTCCATAATTGCATCCATATTTGCAGCGCGACCAAATAAATGTACGGGAACAATTGCTTTTGTTTTTGGTGTAATAGCTTTACGAATTCCTTCTAACGAAATGTTCATATTATTCATATCTACATCAACTAAAACAGGTGTTAATTGTAATAAAGCAATAACTTCCACTGTTGCAGCGAATGTAAAATCGGCTGTAATTACTTCGTCACCTGGTTGTAAATCCAATCCCATCATGGCAATTTGCAACGCATCAGTTCCGTTAGCACATGGAATGACATGTTTTACTCCCAAATATTTTTCTAAATCTGCCTGAAATTGGTGAACCAAAGGTCCATTGATGTATGTATTTGTATCTAAAACCTCTTGAATAGAAGCATTCACTTCTTCTTTTATTTTTTCGTATTGACTTTTTAAGTCAACCATCTGTAATTTTCTCATTAAAAATAAGTTTAAAAGTTTAAAGTTTAAAAGTTTAAAGTCGATTCACCTTAATTTTTTCTTTTAACAAGAACAAAAATAGTCAATAATTGATTAGTTGGCAATGTATTTTCACAAAGAAACTGTATTTTCGCAATAGATATTTATCAACATGTTATTTCTATACAACTTAGTAGTCATATTGGCTTCCCAACTTTTAAAGATTGTAGCCCTTTTTAGTCCGAAAATGAAACTTTTTGTAGACGGACGAAAATCGGTTTTTGAAACATTAGCAAAAACCATTAAAGCTACGGATAAAACAATTTGGTTTCATGCGGCTTCTTTAGGCGAATATGAACAAGGTTTACCCGTAATTGAAACTATAAAACAGCAATTCCCAACCCATAAAATTGTAGTTACGTTTTTTTCGCCTTCGGGTTATGAAGTTCGAAAAAAAAATACTGTTGCTGATGCTACGGTATATTTACCATTAGATACAATCTCAAATGCAAAACAATTTGTTGAATTAGTTCATCCAGAAATGGTATTTTTTATCAAATATGAATATTGGCCAAATTACCTAAACGAACTTAAGAAACAACAAATCAAAACTTATTTGATTTCTGGAATATTAAGAGAAAACCAAGCTTTTTTTAAATGGTATGGTGGATTTTACAGAAACGCCTTAAAAACATTTGATTACTTCTTTGTTCAGAATGAAAGTTCGAAAAATCTTCTACAAAGCATCGGATTTAATAATGTAAAAGTTTCTGGCGATACACGATTTGATCGCGTAGTTTCAATTTTAGAACGTGATAATTCATTAGATTTTATTGAACAATTCAAAAACAACAAAACCACAATCGTTATCGGAAGTTCTTGGCCAAAAGATGAAAGTTTATTGGTGAATTACATCAATCAAAGTTCGGATGATGTGAAATTTATTATTGCACCGCATAATATTAAACAAGAGCAAATTTTAAATCTCAAAAATCAAATTCAAAAGAAAACGATTTTGTTTTCTGAAAACGTAGAGACGCGATTAATCGCATCTCTACAAGAATACAACGTTTTTATCATTGACACCATTGGAATTTTAACCAAAATCTATTCGTATGCTGATATTGCTTATGTAGGTGGTGGACTTGGAACATCAGGTCTTCATAATATTTTAGAGCCGGCAACTTTTGGGGTTCCAGTTGTAATTGGTCCAAATTACTCGCATTTTGCGGAAGCTACGGCTTTGGTAAACATGGGAGGTTGTGTTTCTATTCAGAATCAAACCCAATTGAATGAAGCTTTTGATTTATTACTTCACAACGAAGACGAACGATTAGAAAAAGGCCACATTTGCAGCACATTTGTCCAAATGAATAAAGGAGCTACTCAAACGATTATGAATTATATTTTGAACTAATGATAACCTTCAAACCATTAGAAATTAGAGATATTTCAACCATCACCCATATGATGCAAGATTTCTATGCAATTGATAATTATCCGATGGATGTTGAAGAGTCTAAAAAATTGTTTCAAGAATTTATTACTAATGAGAATTTAGGTAAATCTTGGTTAATCTATTCCGAAAAAGAAATTGTTGGTTATATCATTCTTACATTTATTTTCAGCTTTGAATATGGTGGAAAAATAGCTTTTGTGGACGAATTATTCATCCAAGAAACGGCGCGCGGAAAGGGTATTGGAAAAGAAGCGATTCAGTTTATCCAACGAGAAGTTCCTAAATTATCGTTAAAATTACTTTATTTAGAAGTAGAACCGCATAATGAAAACGCACAAAAATTGTATCTTGCACACGATTTTGAACTGCACAATCGAAAATTAATGAAGTACAAAATTGTCAAATAAACTTATATCATGAAATTTTTAAAATTATTACTTGTTTTAGTTGTTTTCCAAGCGCAAGCGCAACAAGGAGGCATGTGGATTCCATCGTTACTAAAAGGAACCAACGAAAAAGAAATGAAAGCTTTAGGAATGAAAATTAGTGCCGATGATATTTATTCGGTAAACAATTCCAGCTTAAAAGATGCTGTTCCTCATTTTGATGGCGGTTGTACAGCGGAAATGATTTCGCCAAAAGGACTTTTATTAACCAATCATCACTGTGGTTATGACAACATTCAAAGTCATTCTACTGTAGAACATGATTATTTAACTGATGGTTTTTGGGCCTATAAAATGGAAGACGAATTACCAAACAAAGATTTAACCGTAACCTTCATTATTAAAATTGAAGATGTAACTACTAAAATTTTTGAAGGCGTTTTAAATCTTCCAACTGAAAGCGACAAACAAAAGAAAATCCAACAAAATATTGCAGCTTTAAATAAAAGCTATACAAGAGAAACTTGGCAAGAAACGATGATTCGTGCTTTTTACGATGGAAATCAATACTTATTATTTGTAACAGAAACCTTTAAAGATGTTCGTTTAGTAGGTGCACCACCAAGTTCAATCGGAAAATTTGGATCGGATACTGATAACTGGGTTTGGCCACGTCATACGGGAGATTTTTCATTATTCAGAATTTACGCAGATAAAAACAATCGTCCTGCAGAATACTCGAAAGATAACGTTCCTTACACTCCAAAACACTTTTTCCCAGTTTCTGCAAAAGGAATTCAGGAAAACGATTTTACAATGGTAATGGGTTATCCTGGAAGAACTCAGGAATATTTACCATCATTTGCCGTAGAACAAATTGTTAATGATTTAAATCCTGCTAAAATTGAAATTCGTGATGCGGCTTTAAAAGTGCAAGATGGTTTCATGAGAAAAGACAATGCTATCAAAATTCAATATGCTTCAAAATACGCTGGTGTTGCGAACTATTGGAAAAAATGGATTGGCGAAACTAAAGGTTTAAAAAAATCGAATGCTGTTGCCATTAAACAAGATTTTGAAAAGAAATTTCAAGAAAGAGTTAACAAAGCAGGCAAACAAGGAGAATACGGAACTATTTTAGCTGATTTCGAGAAAAACTATAAAGACATCAGAGAATATGCTATTGCTAGAGATTACTTTACTGAAGTTGTTTTACGTAATTCAGAAATTTTATCATTTGGATATCGTTTGTACCAATTAGAACAAGTATACAATACCAAAGGAGAGCAAGCTTTTAACGATAGAAAAAACAATTTAATTCCTAGTTTTGAAGGTTTATATAAAGATTATAGCGCTCAAGTCGATGAAAAAGTTTTTGAACAGTTAATCAATTTGTATGCAACAAAGTCACCAAAACAATTTTTACCTGAAAGTTTGAATAATATTAATGCTTCAAATTTAACTGCAAATGTTTTTGGTTCGTCAAAATTAACCAACTACAATGGATTGAAAGAATTACTAAGTGGTGATGCAAAAGCGATTTTAGAAAAATTAAATCAAGATCCTGCTTTTAAATTAGTGAAATCGATTGCAGATAGCTACCAAAAAAATGTAGCGCCTAAGTTTGACGAAATCAATTTGAAAAACATTGCTTTACAAAGAACGTATATGAAAGGAATTATAGAATTCTTTCCAAACGATAGAATTTTCCCTGATGCAAACAGTACATTAAGAGTAACTTATGGAAAAGTAAAAGGCTACAAACCTAGTGATGCTGTTATATACGAACCTGTAAGTTATTTAGACGGAGTTATCGAAAAATATATTCCTGGCGATTATGAATTTGACGTTCCAAAAAAATTAATCGATTTGTATAACGCAAAAGATTACGGAAGATATGCTGATAAAAACGGGAAAATGCCCTTAGCTTTTATCGCAACTAATCATACTACTGGCGGAAACTCTGGAAGTCCAGCTTTAGACGCAAAAGGAAACCTTATCGGATTAAACTTTGATAGAGTTTGGGAAGGTACCATGAGTGATATTTATTACAGTCCAGAGATTTGTAGAAACATTATGGTAGATGCGCGTTATATTTTATTTGTAATTGATAAATTTGCTGGTGCAAAAAACCTTATAGAGGAGATGACAATAGTATATCCTAAGTCTCAAAAAGCCAAATAATTACAAATTTTTTCAAAAATAAAAAGTTTGGCACGCCATTTGAAATAAAGCATTTCGGAATACAAAGAAAAAAAAATGAAAAAATTTGTCTAAAAATATTTTGACATGTTAAAAAATTTATATCTTTGCTCCGAATTAATAATTAACCTTTATAATTTAGTAAGATGAAAAAAGTTGTTTTAAGT
>JBILST010000266.1:0-3231 GCA_044371865.1 Flavobacterium sp. | reverse complement strand
ACATTTAATAAAGTTGATCCCGCTATATTAGCCAACTATACAGGAACCTATGGTTCAAAAGACTTGCCTTTAAAAATTACCATCACAGAAAAAAACAATGAACTAATTGCTCAAGCCACGGGGCAAAGTTCCTTCCCACTGACTTTTAAAGAAGAAAAAACATTTATATTTGCACCCGCAGGAATCGAAATGATTTTTGGCGAAAACAGTTTTGTATTGAAACAAGGCGGTATGAGTTTTAACTTCAGTAAAGAATAAATGAGTAATAATATAATTACTAGTATTAAAAAAATAACCAATAGTCGTTATTTAGATTATATTGGTGTTGTTTTAGTAGTTAGTATTTCCATTCTATTAAAATATCATGAAACGCTTTATGATTTTGAATGGAATCAAAAAAGCTATTCTTTTTATCTAGGTTACTTTTCCATTGTAAATACTATTTTATCGATGCTTGCCACCCGATTGGTAACCAAAAAAAATAATTTTGGAAACTTAATTAGCACTTGCAATACCCTATTAAGTGGTGGGATTGATTTTTTATTAGGAAATATTGGTGCCGTTTTAACCTATCCTGTTTCATTTTTTGGAAACTACTTTGCTTTTAAAATTTGGAAAAAGAAACAATATTTGAATTCAATTGATTTGATTTTTTTTAGAAATATGGGAATTGGAATACTGTTGTCTTTTGTATTGAACTATATTGCTTTTACAAATTTTTCAACAGGAGCAATAGATTGGAAGTTGTTTTTTATCATTGCTGTTCCTGCAGGTATTAGCTTTGGTGGTACTTTTAATTTAGGTCGTATGTACCCCGACAATTGGTTCAACTGGCAAGTATATAATGCATTTAAAATAGTTCAAAATTTGATGTTACTCAACATCGCAAATACCATAAAATATGTATTTTATATGGTCAATGCAATTTTAGGTTACATCACTTGGAACGATGATAAAAAAAGACAGTTATAATCTTCTAGTAGATTCTCTTTGACGCAATTCTGTTTTAATCACAACCGTTTGATGCTGATAAAATTCGTCTTTAGTATTTAGTTTTGTAATGAGTAATTCGGCAGCTTGAGCACCAATTTCAGGCGCATGCTGACTCACAGTTGACAAACTAGGCGTAAGTCTTTTCGACCAAACCCCATCGGCAAAACCTATAATATTTAATTGTTCCGGAATTTTTATCCCTTTTTTAATGGCTAATTTCATTGCCATTGTTGATGCGTGTTCGTCTAATGCAAATACGGCATCAATTTTTTCATTTTGAAATAAACTAGCTAATTTTGTGTCAAACGACTCAATATCGTTTTCAACCACTAACAAATTAGCCTCCATTTTAATTTTGTTAACCTCTAATGCTTTTTGGTAACCCTCCACTCTTAATTGTCCAACACTTAAATTACCAATGGTAGAAAGCAAAGCTATTTTTTTACTACCTAATTTGATTAAGTGTTGAGTAGCATCAAAAGAAGATTCAAAATCATCTACAATCACTTTATCGCAAACAATACCTTCGGCCACACGATCAAACATTACAATAGGTGTTCCGCTATTAATAATTTCTTTGAAATGCTGATATTCTTTTTTAGATTGAGTTTCTTCTGCTACCGAAACGATAAAGCCGTCAATTGTGCCATTATTAAGCATGTCCATTACTTGCATTTCTTTATCGTGCGATTCATTTGAAATACCCGTAATAACATTATATCCTTTTGCTAGTGCAGCTTTTTCAATACCACTAAAAACTTTTGCAAAAAACGGATTTAAAATATTTGGAATAATTACACCTATCGTATTGGTGCGTTGATTTTTTAAATTTTTAGCAATACTATTCGGCTTGTAATTTTGCAACTTTGCATACTCTTGAATTTTTATCTTCGTAGCTTCACTAATTTCTGGACTATCACTTAATGCCTTAGAAACCGTAGAAATAGATACTTCAAACTCTTTTGCAATCTGTTTTAAGGTGGCTTTTGCTTTCATGCTTTACATTTAAAAAAGTAAAAATACGTTATTTTAGAATTAAAATGCCAAAAAAACTAATAATTAGATGTAAGAAAATCAGGTTCTGTGCAATATTTTAGTGTCCCTATTTGTATATCTAATAAATAATTGTACTTTTGCACTCCCTTTATTGGGAATGGAATGTTTAATTTAAATTAATTATTGTGAACACATTAAGCTACAAAACAGTATCAGCAAACAAGGCGACTGCAGACAAGCAGTGGATTGTTGTGGACGCTGAAGGGCATAACTTAGGTCGTTTATCAACAAAAGTAGCGATGCTTTTGAGAGGTAAATACAAGCCAAGTTATACACCGCACGTTGATTGTGGAGATAACGTAATTGTTATCAACGCAGAAAAAATCAACCTTACTGGTAACAAGTTAGATGACAAAACGTACATCAGACACACAGGTTATCCAGGAGGTCAAAGAACTTTAACTGCTAAAGTAATGCAACAAAAAAATCCTGCATTATTAGTAGAGAAAGCTGTAAAAGGGATGTTACCTAAAAACAAATTAGGAGCTCAACTTTTCAGAAATTTAAATGTAAATGTTGGTTCTGAGCACAAACATGCAGCTCAACAACCAAAAACAGTTAACCTAAACGATCTTAAGTAATGGGAGTTATTCACAAAATCGGTAGAAGAAAATGCGCTGTTGCACGTGTTTATGTTTCAGAAGGAACAGGAAAAATCACGGTAAACAAAAGAGAATTTAGTAACTACTTCCCTACTGCTACTTTACAGTACAAAGTAATGCAACCAATGTCAATGACAGAAAATGCAACTAACTTTGACGTTAAAGTAAACGTTTATGGAGGTGGAGCTACAGGACAAGCAGAAGCTGTAAGAATGGCTATTGCAAGAGCAATGTGTGAAGTTGAGGCTGAAAACAGAGCGATCCTTAAACCAGAAGGATTATTAACAAGAGATCCAAGAATGGTAGAACGTAAAAAATTCGGTCAGAAAAAAGCACGTAAGAGATTCCAATTCTCGAAACGTTAATATTCGATATTTATCAGAATATTTTTTCAGATACATTTTTACAATTAAAATTGAATTAAAAACAAAGTTGTCGATATTCCTTATCAAAAGGGAATTAGTTTAGCATCTAAATGAAGCCTCAGGCGAAAAGCCCAACGGAACATTGCTAATCACGGAACGTAAACTATTACACAATGGCAAAAAAAATTGACGTTAAAGAGTTATTAGAAGCAGGT
>JBILST010000053.1:0-10982 GCA_044371865.1 Flavobacterium sp. | reverse complement strand
TAAAAGCTAGAAGTTTGAAGCTAGAAGCTGGGAGTAGTTTGCTTCCATCTTCCAACTTCCATCTTCCAACAATTAAAAAAAAATGAAAATAATCTGCATCGGTCGCAATTATGTAGACCATATTTCCGAACTCAATAACGAAAAACCAACCGAACCTGTTATTTTTTTAAAGCCTGATACCGCTGTTTTACCAAAGAAAACACCATTTGTCATTCCAGCATTTAGTAATGATGTGCATCATGAAGTAGAAATATTAGTTAAAATTTGTAAAGTTGGAAAATATATTGATGCCAAATTTGCTCATAAATATTATGATGAAATAGGTTTAGGAATCGATTTTACAGCAAGAGATGTGCAAACCCAGTTGAAAGAAAAAGGTTTACCATGGGAAAAAGCAAAAGCATTTGACCATTCAGCGGTAATTGGTGCCTTTTTACCGAAAAAAGAATTTTCTTCTATGGAAAATATTAACTTTGAGTTGAAATCCAATGGTCAATCGGTACAAGTTGGAAATACCGAGTTGATGTTATGGAATATCGATGCTTTAGTAGCTTATGTGTCTCAATTTTTCACCTTAAAAAAAGGTGATATTATTTTTACGGGAACACCAAAAGGCGTTGCAAAAGTAACAGAAGGAGATGTTTTAGAAGGGTTTATAGAGCATAAATCACTCTTTAAAATTCAAATTAAGTAATATGGCTTTACAGTATAATCTTGCAAAAGTGTATGAAATTTCGGAGAACGACACCGATTTTGCATTGCAAATTGTGACTTTGTTTTTAGAGGAAGTTCCTGCGGAAATGAAATCAATTAAAACCGCTATTGAAGATAAAGATTATACCCGAACCTATGCCTCATGTCATAAAATAAAACCAACGCTTGATTTGTTAGGAATGGATATTTCTTATGAAGAAAATCTGCAAATTATGACTTGGACAAAAACAGAAGGAAAACGTAAAGAAATTAAGGAAGTTTATAAATCATTAAAGGATCGAATTGATTTAGCAATCAAGGAAATTAAAAAAGATTTTAAACTGTAAATTCCAAAAAAAGATAAATAAATGAAGGCAGCAATTGTTACTATTGGTGATGAAATTCTTATTGGTCAAATTGTAGATACTAATTCGGCTTACATTGCTAAAGCATTGGACAAAATAGGAATTGCAACACACGAAATGTTGTCTATTTCAGATGATAAGCAACATATTTTAAATACATTTCAAAGCCTACAAAATAAGGTTGAGGTCGTTATAATTACTGGCGGATTAGGGCCTACAAAAGACGATATTACAAAGAAAACATTCTGCGATTATTTTCAAGATACTTTAATTGAAAATGAAACTGTTTTAACGCATGTAAAAAGTATCATTGAAGGAATTTATAAACGTCCAATTACACAAATTAATCGTGATCAAGCATTGGTTCCTTCAACCGCAAAAGTGTTGTTTAATCAAATGGGAACCGCTCCTGGAATGTGGATGGAGAAAGAAAATACCGTTTTTATTTCGCTGCCAGGTGTGCCTTATGAAATGAAATATTTGATTGATAATGAGGTGATTGCTAATTTAGTTCAAAAATTTGAACGCCCCTACATTATACATCAAACCATTATGACCTATGGCACTGGTGAAAGTTTAATTGCAGAACAAATAGAAGAATGGGAAGATAAGTTACCTGATTACATTAAATTAGCTTATTTGCCAAGTCCAGGAAAAGTTAGATTACGTTTAACGGCAAGAGGAGAAGATAAGGAATTGCTTCAAACAGCAATAGCACAACAAGTAAAAATGCTTGATGAATTAATTCATGATATAATTGTGGGTTATAATGAAGACGAAGCGATAGAAGTGATGCTTGGACGATTGATGGCCGAAAAAGGAATCACGCTGGCTACTGCCGAAAGTTGCACAGGAGGAAAAATAGCTTCAACTCTTACGTCGGTTTCTGGCGCTTCTAATTATTTTAAAGGAAGTGTGGTAAGTTATGCTACCCAAACCAAAATAGATGTTTTAGGTGTTTCAAAAAGTATAATTGATGAATTCAGCGTTGTTAGTGCTCAAGTGGCTACAGAAATGGCATTAGGAATTCAAAAATTAGCGCAAGTAGATTATGCCATTGCAACAACTGGAAACGCGGGTCCAGCGAAAGGAGATTCAGCAGCAGATTTAGGTATAGTATTCATTGCAATTGCTACTCCTGCGGGTGTTTTTGTTGAAGAATTTAATTTTGGTCAACCTCGTGAAAAGGTAATAGATAGGGCTGTTGGTAAATCATTGGAACTTGTTTATAAAGAAATTTTAAAAAAATAATAAAAGATTGTTGTGTATATGAAATCGATTTTGTTTCTTTGCACCCTGATTTTAGATAACGAAATAAAGCTGAATAATAATGTCAAGAGTTTGTGAACTTACAGGTAAAAGAGCAATGGTAGGGAACAATGTTTCTCACGCTATGAATAAAACAAAGAGAAAATTCTCTGTTAACTTAGTAAAAAAACGTTTTTACATTCCTGAAGAAGATAGATGGGTAACGTTGAAAATTTCAACTGCTGCATTAAAAACTATTAATAAAAATGGAATTGCTGCTGTATTGAAAAATGCAAAAGCTAACGGATTTGTAAAATCTGTATAATCCGCAATAATATATATCAAAATGGCAAAGAAAGGTAATAGAATCCAAGTTATTTTAGAATGTACAGAGCACAAAACTTCAGGAGTTCCTGGAACGTCTCGTTACATTACTACTAAAAACAAAAAAAATACTCCAGATAGATTAGAGATTAAAAAATTTAATCCAATCTTAAAAAGAGTAACTGTACATAAAGAAATTAAATAAGATAAGTCATGGCAAAGAAAACCGTAGCAACTTTACAAACAGCTTCAAAAAGATTAACCAAAGCTATTAAAATGGTTAAATCTCCAAAAACTGGCGCTTACACATTCGTTGAATCTGTGATGGCTCCTGAATTAGTTGATGAATTCTTGAAAAAGAAATAATTCATAAAAACAATTATATAGAAAAGCTACTTTCGTTTGAAAGTAGCTTTTTTATTTTTACATTTGTTCTTTATTAAGTGCATAATAATTAAAATCACTTAAAATTATAATTAAACTGTATATATGAGTTTTTTTAAAAAAATATTTTCTTCTGATAAAAAAGAACCTGTTTTAAACGAACAGGAAAAACAGTCGTTAGATAAAGGGTTAGAAAAAACAAAAACATCTTTTTTTTCTAAACTAACCAAAGCTGTTGCAGGAAAATCTAAAGTTGATGCTGAAGTTTTAGATAATTTAGAAGAAATATTAGTTTCTTCTGATGTTGGGGTTAATACAACCCTAAAAATCATCGAGCGTATTGAAGAACGCGTTTCAAAAGACAAATACCTTGGAACTGATGAATTAAACGGAATCCTTAGAGAAGAAATTGCAGGGTTGTTATCAGAAACCAATTCGGGTGAAGCGACTCAGTTTGAAATTCCAGCAAATAAAAAGCCATATGTAATCATGGTGGTTGGTGTTAATGGTGTCGGAAAAACTACAACAATAGGTAAACTAGCTTATCAATTTAAAAAAGCGGGGTACAGCGTAGTTCTAGGTGCTGCAGATACATTTAGAGCAGCGGCTATCGATCAATTGCAAATTTGGGCTGATAGAGTAGGTGTTCCAATAGTTAAACAGCAAATGGGAAGCGATCCTGCTTCAGTAGCGTTTGATACGTTACAAAGTGCGGTGGCTCAAAATGCCGATGTTGTTATAATTGATACAGCGGGTCGTTTACATAATAAAGTTGGTTTAATGAATGAGCTTTCAAAAGTGAAAAAAGTGATGCAAAAAGTGGTGGAAAATACACCAAATGATGTACTTTTGGTTTTGGATGGTTCAACTGGGCAAAATGCATTCGAGCAAGCCAAGCAGTTTACTGCAGCAACGGAAGTTTCTTGTTTAGCAGTTACTAAATTAGATGGAACCGCAAAAGGAGGAGTAGTTATTGGGATTTCTGACCAGTTTCAAATTCCGGTTAAATATATTGGGGTAGGAGAAGGTATTGAGGATTTACAAGTTTTTAATAAATATGAATTTGTAGATTCATTTTTTAAATAAGATATATATTAGAGATGGAACTTTTAAAATACAAAACAGTTCGGTTGTTATTAGCAGCTATAATTATGGCTTTAATTGCTATACCTTTTAGTGATTATGATTTTATATTCCTTACCTTACGATTAGCTTCTTTTGCTATATTTATGTATTTGTTAATTAAGTTTACAAGTGGTAAAAAGAAAATAAAAAAGTAAAAAATAAATGCTGTTAGTTGATAACAGCATTTATTTTTTGCCAAAGTACTTCATCAAAATCAGTTAACGCAAAATTAGTTTGATCTGCGGCTTCTCCCATTCTGATTATTACTAATTTTTTACTAGGAACAATATATATTTTTTGATCGTTTTTACCCAAAGCACAATATACTTCATTTGGTGCAGAAGGAATTAATTTTCCATTAAATTGTATTTGACTTTGTGGTAGGCGATAACTTGCTTTTCCATTTAGCCACCATAAATAACCATATGCTAAGTTAATGTTTTGAGAAGTAGCACTTGCATTTTCCATATAAACTTGAGGAACAACTTGCGTATCTTCCCATTTTCCTTTATTTAATGCTAATAAGCCAAATCTAGCCATATTTCTAGTTGTGCTCCAATACACACTTAAACCTCCATCTTGAATCCAAGCACCGCCTGTCATACCTATTTTATCTCTTAACTTAGTATTGAAATAGTTTGTCCATGTTTGACCAGTAGAAGCTGCAACAACGTCTTGTAGTTTAACGTATACGTTATGATAGGCCCAACGCGTGCCTGCATTTGCAACGTACTGTAAGTTTGCTGGAGAAACATCATCTCCAAGTGCATCGTTTAAACCAGAGGTCATGGTTAAAAGATGTTTGTTTGTAATTAAATTTTCTTTGATAAGTGGAGCGCTTGTCCAACCTGTTCCAAGATAGTCTGAGACTTTATTGTTAATATTTAAGAATCCTTCTTGTTCTGCTATTCCTGTGACTGTTGCAGTTAATGTTTTTCCAGCACTTGCCCAATACCATGGAGTAGTTGCAGTATGACCATTAAAATAATTTTCCATTACAATTTTTCCATTATGTAATATTATAAAGCTTTTAGTATTCTTTAATTCTAGATAATCTAAAAGTGGTTGAACTTCGGATTGATTCCAATTTAGACTTTGAATAGTCTTGGTTTCCCAATTAGTTGAACCTATTGGAGGGAAATACATTTCTTCTTCTGGAATGGTTGTAGTTGATGTTTCGTCAGAGCTACAACTAATTAAGACTAATGCTATTAAAAAAGTAATAATTTTTTTCATAGGAGTAAAAGGTTTATATAAACATTAGACAATAAAAGTAACGAATAGTTTAATTCAAAAAATAAATAGTTGTAATTTTATACCATAATTAAAGTATACACAATGAAAAAAATATTTTTATTTATTGTTTTTGGCCTGTTATTGTCGTGTAAACAGACTATTTCTAAAACTGATTTGAATAATTTGAATGGTTATTGGGAAATTGAAAAAGTAGAGCTTCCTGATGGTGATAAGAAAGAATATAAGGTAAATGAAACTATTGATTTTTTTAAAATTAAAGACGAAAAAGGTTTTAGAAAAAAAGTAATGCCTCAATTAGATGGGACCTATTTAACAAATGATATTCAAGAAAATATAATGATTACACTTCAAGACGGTGAGGCAATAGTTCATTATAAAACGGTTTATGCTAGTTGGAATGAGGAAATCATAGAACTAACGAAAGATAAATTAGTTATTAAAAATCAACAAGATTTTGAATACCATTACAAAAGACCGGTTAATTTTTCGATTAAATAAGTATGGCAAAGCGATTTAATGAGGAGAGTCCAATAAGTGATGTATTGAAACAATTTATATCCCAGAACAAGTTGGAAGCGGGGATGGATGTTGTGAATGTTAGAGAAGCCTGGAAAAATTTAATGGGAAATGGTGTTAATAATTACACAACCGAAATTCAACTCAAAGGTTCAGTATTATATGTAGCCTTATCTTCGGCAGTTTTGCGAGAAGAATTAAGTTACGGTAAAGATAAAATCATCAAAATGATAAATGAAGAACTTCGAAAAGATTTGGTAACGAATTTAATTTTACGATAAAAAAATCCCGATTCATATGAATCGGGATTTTGTATTTTTATTCCTAAGCGGCAATTTGCCGAATGAAATTAAATGTTGTCTACTATTAGAATTGTTCTCTTCCAGAAAAATGGAAAGCACCTTCAATAGCTGCATTTTCATCAGAGTCAGATCCGTGAACTGCATTTTCACCAATTGAAGTAGCGTATTTTTTACGAATAGTTCCTTCAGCTGCATCTGCAGGATTTGTAGCTCCAATTAAAGTTCTAAAATCTTCAACAGCGTTTTCTTTTTCCAAGATAGCAGCCACAATTGGACCTCTAGTCATAAATTCAACTAATTCTCCGAAAAAAGGTCTTGCCGCATGAACAGCATAAAATGCTTGCGCATCAGCAATAGTTAATTGTGTTAATTTTAAAGATACAATTTTGAAACCACCTTCTGTAATCATGTTTAAGATTCCACCAATATGTCCGTTTTCTACAGCATCTGGTTTAATCATTGTAAAAGTTCTGTTTGTTGCCATTTTTTAAATTTTTTGCAAAGTTACTATTATTAATAGGTTTTGCAAGGTTTTTAAAATTATTTTACAATAGATCTAGCAACTCTAAAACCATAAAATTCATGCGTTTTGTTTGGTTCTGTAGAAATTCTATTGGCAGGTCTAACATAGTTTGCTTGACTATCCCATGAACCACCACGAACACTTCTTCTGTTTCCCATTTCTGGACCTCTAGGATTGTCTCCTTTTTCTAGTTTGTAGAAATCTTTATTGTACCAATCCCAACACCATTCCCAAACGTTTCCGCTCATATCATATAAACCTAATTCATTTGGTAATTTTGTTCCAATTGTATGAGGTGTTCCTGCACTATTCCCTTTGTGCCAAGCAATATCATCTAATGAATTACTTCCACTATATTTAAATCCTTTCGAAAGAGTTCCGCCTTTTGCAGCAAATTCCCATTCAGCTTCAGTGGGTAATCTGTAACCATTCGCTTTAAAATTACAAATAAAGTTAGGACCTTTTTTTGAGTAAGCAGGTTGCAATTTCTCCTTTTTGCTTAACCAATTACAGTAAGCAATTGCTTCATTCCAAGTAACTCCATTGATAGGGTGATTTTCTTGCCATCCCCATGATGGTTTTGCAGGCATTTTCATTTTATTAGCTTTAATGAATTGTTGCCATTCCCAAACTGTTACTTCAAATTTACTAATTTCAAAGGTTGATAAATTAACATTGTGTTCTTTTTGTTCGTCAACATCAGCTAATCCATCAGAATCTTTGGAGCCCATTTTAAAAGTTCCTCCTTGAATTTTTATTAATTCAGAGTTTAAAATACTGTTTTTGAATGCGAATAAAGATAAAATTGTAATTAATAAGGTTGAATAAATCGTAATTTTTTTCATAAGTTGTGTTATTAATTTAGGGTGTGCAAATATAACATTATTATAACATTGTTGGTAAAAAATGTTATAATAATGTAGTTATGTGTTGTTTTAATGTTAAAAAAATAAATATATTGCTTTTTGTCGGATAAAAAAGCTTTTTATCGATAATTTTATAGAATAACGACTGAAAAATGATGACTTAAAGGTTGTAGTTCAGTTTGTAATTGATCTAAAAATGAATCAAAAGAATCTATTTCATCACAAAAAGTAGTGAAATTTGCCGTTCTTTCTTGCAATCCTTGGTTTGGAAAAAGTTGATTTTGAATTTGGGTGATTCGTTCTAGTTTTTCTTTATGAATTCTTTTTTCAGCTTTTAAAAGTCTTTTTTCTAAGTTATCTAATCCTTTTAATTGCTTTACTTCTTGTGCTTTAACTGCTCCTAGAAATGATGGGTCAGTTTGATTCGCAATTTCATTTACTAATTTAAATTGCTTTTTTAATATTTCTTTTTGTTCTGAAAAATCAATGGTGAATTTAGATAACTCCTTTGTTTTGTTATTTAAAAGTATTTCTCGATTTAAGAAAATATCTTTCCAATTCAAATTTAATTTCTCTAATTTAGATAATTGTTTTTTAGTTACTAAAAGAACTGAATTACGAACTAAAAGAACAGGAAACGTTATTTTGTGGGCTTCGAAATTTGATTTTAATTCTAACCAATAAGCAATTTCACCACCACCACCAATGTAGCATAAATTAGGTAAAACTACTTCTTGGTATAAAGGTCTTAAAATAACATTCGGACTAAAGTTTTCAGGATTATTTTCTAGTTCAGTTAGTAACTCGCTTTCAGAAAAGGATAAAAGTGTATTATTAATGTTATAATTTCCATTTTCATATATAATTCGCTCTCTTAATTGATCTTGAATGTAGAATAAATTTATTTCTCTTGGATTGACTTGAATCGAATAATCTTTTAATAGTGAAAGTGTTTCGTTTACTTTTTTAAATGATGTTTGGTGCAGTAATTCGTCTTTAGCAAATGGAATAAATATTTTTTTTAGTTCTGAATCGTCTCCATCAACAATAACTAATCCTTCTTTTTGAAATAGTTTATAGGTTAAATATCTTGTTGCATCTGCTAGATTATCATGTTCAAGATATGATTTTTGGAATAAATCTCTCAAATAATTGGCATTATTGCCTAAGCCTAATTCGTAAGAAAAAGCATCAAAAACGTCATCTAATCCTTGAGTGTTTAATCTACCAACAGGTCCATTACTTTCTTTTTTCCATTGGATTTTCTTTTCTTTAAAATTAAAAAAATTAATTTCTTCAAAATCATGATCTTCGGTTGCCATCCAATAAATAGGAACAAAATTATGTTCAGGATAAGCAGCTTTTAGCTCTTTAGTTAAATTAATTACTGTAATAATTTTATAAATAAAGTATAAGGGGCCCGTAAGTAAATTTAACTGATGACCCGTAGTAATTGTATAGGTATTAGGTTGATTTAAAAGCTCAATATTGTTAGAAGTTGCTTCCGAAATTTGAAAATTAGTATGTTGTTTTTTTAAAGCATCTACTAAAATTTTTCTATTTTCAATTGGGAAATTTTCTCCTTTTTCTTCTAACTGATGTTTAAAGTTTTCTATAGTAGGAAAACGATTGTATAACGATTTTAATTCAGATTTTTGATTTAAATAGTCAACAATTAGCGGTATGAAATAGCCTGAATTTTGATACGTTACACAGTCGTTTGGCATTTTAATAATTATTTTTTGTAAAATTAATATTTATTTTAAGAATCCATTTGCTCTAATATCTTTGTGAATGGCTACAATATTTTCTGGAATTTCTGAATTTAATAACCAATTCACATCCAATCCATTATAAATAGCGTGTTTTATTAAGTGCTCATAACTTAAAAATAGATTACCTAATGTTTCTAATTCTTCCTTAAATTCAATTAAATAATCTTCGTCAAGAGCTTTTATAAGTAATAATAGTTTGAAAGCTCTAGCTACAATATAGGTGTAAAATTTAATACAATTATTAGGTTTAGTAGCCACAATATACATTCTGTTTATTGTTAAAACTTCTATTAACATTTGAAGATTTAGCGTAATTTCTCCAAATTTGTCTTTAGTAATTCTAACATGTTCGTTGATATCGCCACTCATATAGCGCATATCCATTAAAAGCCAGCCTATACTATAAAACCTTTCGTTTGTATGTTTTGTTTTTTTGGAAATAATTTTTGCTAATTTTTCTCTCTTTTGCTCAACCGTTTCGGTATCCACTAATTCAAAATACAATCGGTTGGCTAAATCTAAATCTCGTCTTAAAAGACGAAGAATTAATTTATCTTTTTCAATATCAGATAAATTATGAATGGCGGTTTTAAATTCTTTATCAAACATTAGATTTCAATTTTATCAATTTCTTTCATTATTCTATCCGTTTCGCTTAACGCCACTATAATTTTTTGATAATGCAAAATATCTTCAAAACCTAGTTCGCGGTCTTTGCGGTCTTTGAGCCATTTTTGAGCAGGTTGGTAACCACCGATGTAAAAGTTCCAAGCTACTTCAGGAACGTTGGCAAAATATTGCGTTTCGTTGATATATACTCGTCCTACATTCCCCTCTTTTGGAGGGGTGCCCGAAGGGTGGGGTGGTTTTTCCTCTTTCTCAGGAAAAGTAACAAATCTTGGTTTCACTACCACATTATCACCATCTTCAGGATATTGCGTAATGTATTTTTCAGTTGTTGGGCTTTCTAATAAATGAATTTGTCTTAACTCACTACCTAGTTCCAAAAGGTGCCAAAATGTTGCTCTGTCTTTTGGATAGGGTACTCGTGGGAAATCTATTTTTAAAAACTCTTTATAGGTTTCTCTATAAGTTGGTGAGTGTAGAACCGCATAGATATAATCCAATAAATCAATTGGAGCAAACGTGGTTCTAAACTCTGAGCGAACGTCTTTATCGTTTGCAAAACAAACATTGTCTTCTTCTTTTTCGTTGGTGAAGGTCAAACCTAGACTATCAGAAATTCGTTTTACTATTTCAGGATTTAGATTTGGTACACGAACGGTTTCATCTAATAAATTTTGTTGGTCGGTTTTTTCTAAGTAAATATAAAGTGGAAATTCAGAGGGTGTTCCTTTGTAACTAAAATGATACCTATTGTCTATCATTTTATCGGTTATTTGTATGTTATTCCATTCTTTATCTGTTGTTTGTCTACATAATATAAGACCATAATTAGATTTTTTGAAAAAATGTTTCATAACCTGAAAAACTGGTCTTGCATATAATCCGCCTGATTTTCCTGTATACAATGTCCACCTATCATCAAAAGGTCTATAACTTACCTTAGTAAATCCATTATTGTATTCATTGATTGCTTCATT
>JBILST010000265.1:0-3242 GCA_044371865.1 Flavobacterium sp. | reverse complement strand
ACGACTCGGATTTTCAATTCCTGAAAATGTGGGTATGAATTCTAAGGTATTAACCAAAATAGATTCCATAGCTAATTATGCGATCTCTAAAAAAATGACACCAGGACTTCAAGTTGTTGTTGCTAGAAAAGGAAAAATTATTTACCAGAAATCATTTGGAAATCATACTTACGAATCAGAACAAAAAGTTTCAAATACCGATGTTTATGATATTGCATCTTTGACAAAAATTGTATCGACTTTACCTAATGTAATGCAAGAATTTGACAAAGGACATTTAACTTTAGACACTAAGTTAAAAACAATGTTGCCTGCCTCTAAAAATTCTAATAAAGCAAATGCAACAGTTTTAGATATGTTAACCCATCAAGCCCGATTTCAACCTTGGATACCTTTCTATAAAGTTACTTTGGATAGTTTAAATCGACCGAGTACTAAATTCTATAGAAGCGAATTTTCGGATGAATTTCCAATTCATGTGGCAAATCAATTGTATTTGAAAAAAGGCTATAATGATACGATAGTAAAAACCATTTTTGACAGCGAATTACTACCCAAAAAGCAATACAAATACAGTGATTTCTCATTCATTTTATTCAAAGAATATTTAGAATTTCACAATAAAAAATCGTTAGAAGATTTAGCGCATTCTAATTTTTACGAACCGCTTGGAGCAAATTCGATTATGTATAATCCATTGCGAAAAATGAATGTTTCAAGAATAATTCCTACAGAGAACGACACTTATTTTAGACATCAATTGGTACAAGGCTATGTGCACGATATGGCTGCTGCTATGCAAGGTGGAATTTCAGGGCATGCCGGTTTGTTTGCCAACGCTTTGGATGTTGCTAAAGTAATGCAAATGTATCTTCAAAAAGGTAGCTATGGCGGTCGAACGTACATTACCGAAAATACATTTAATTTATTCAATACGTGTTATTTTTGTAAAGAAGGAAATAGAAGAGGAGTAGGTTTTGATAAACCACAATTAGGAAACGAAGGACCCACTTGTGGTTGTGTTTCGTTGACAAGTTTTGGGCATACTGGTTTTACAGGGACTATGACTTGGGCTGACCCAGATAAAGAAATCGTCTATGTATTCTTATCTAATAGAACTTATCCTGATTCCAATGCATCAAATAAATTATCGAAAGAAAATATTAGAGAGAATATCCAAAAGGTAATTTATCAAGCTATAATTGAATAACTATGACATCACAAGCAATTACAGTAGATCAATACATCAACGAAGCTCCTGTAGATAGGAGAGAAGCGTTGCAAAAATTAAGAAAAATAATCTTAGAAAATCTTCCAGAAGGTTTTCAAGAATGCATTAGTTATGGTATGATAGGTTATGTTGTACCGCATTCACTATATCCTTCAGGTTACCATTGTTCGCCTGAGTTACCCTTGCCATTTGTTTCCTTTGCAAGCCAAAAAAATAGTATCAATTTTTATCATATGGGTATGTATGCGAAACCTGAATTATATGATTGGTTTGTTGCAGAATATCCTAAACATTCTAGTCAAAAATTAGATATTGGTAAAAGTTGTTTTCGCATCAAAAAGCCAGAAAATATTCCATTTGATTTGATTGGTGAATTGGTAAAAAAAGTTACAGTAGAAGATTGGATTGCTACTTATGAATCTGCTTTAAAAAAATAATTTTAACAAATGTTTTATAATTGCCAATATTAGAAATGGTAATTTTAAACAAAATTTATATTCATGAAAATTGCAATTGTTTGTTATCCAACCTTTGGAGGAAGTGGAGTAGTGGCTACCGAACTTGGTTTAGAATTAGCCAAAAGAGGTCACGAAATTCATTTCATTACATATAGTCAACCGGTACGATTGGCTTTATTGAATCCAAACGTACATTATCATGAAGTGCATGTTCCAGAATACCCATTATTTCATTACCAACCCTATGAATTAGCGCTCTCAAGCAAATTGGTAGATATGGTAAAATTATATAAAATCGATGTTTTACATGTGCATTATGCAATTCCACATGCGTATGCAGGTTATATGGCTAAACAAATGTTAGCCGATGAAGGTATTCATATTCCAATGGTTACAACACTTCATGGAACTGATATTACTTTGGTAGGAAATCATCCATTTTATAAGCCAGCAGTTAGTTTTAGTATCAATAAATCAGATGTCGTTACGAGTGTTTCTCAAAGCTTAAAAGATGATACTTATCGTTTATTTGATATTAAAAATGATATTGAAGTTGTTCCAAACTTTATTGAATTAAACAAAGAAAAATTAAAAGAGAATATTCCGTGCCATCGATCTTTAATGGCCTCTGAAAATGAAAAAATTATCACACACATTTCAAATTTCCGAAAGGTAAAACGCATTGAAGATATTGTGAAAATATTTTATGAAATCCAGAAGGAAGTACCTTCCAAATTAATGATGGTAGGCGAAGGTCCAGAAAAAGAAAATGCAGAATATTTATGTGAAAAGTTAGGTATTCAGAACAAAGTAATTTTCTTTGGGAATAGTAATGAAATTGACAAGATATTGTGTTTTTCTGACTTGTTTTTATTGCCATCAGAAACAGAAAGTTTTGGGTTAGCTGCATTAGAAGCTATGGCTTGTGGTGTGCCCGTAATTTCAAGTAATTCAGGTGGTTTACCCGAAGTAAATAAAGATGGTTTTTCAGGTTATTTAAGTGATGTGGGTGATGTGGCTAAAATGAGCCGTGATGCTATTGCTTTATTGCAAGATGAAATAAAGTTAAAACAGTTTAAAATAAATGCATTAGAAACCGCAAAACTATTTGATATTCAAAATATAATGCCTTTATATGAACAGGTATATTTTAAAGCTATAAATTCAAAATAATGATTAAATTTTTACCCTTATTTTTTTTAATGATGTCATGTAGTACACCTAAAGAAGTTGTAGATACATCATTTTCAATTATTTATAATAGTGCTTTTGGAGGTACAGATAAAGCAGGACATTTAATAATTAAAGATAACGAATCTTATATTCAATTTATAGAATCATTAAAGTTAGATGAATCGCAATATGCAAATTTTTTAAAAGTTGATTTTAAAAAGAAAAACGTATTAGTTTTATATCAAGGTCAAAAAAACTCTGGAGGTTATGAAATTAGTATAGAATCAATAGTAAATGCAAATGAGACTATTGTAATTAAGAAAAAAGAAATTGGACCTAAAAAAGGTGAAGTAGCAACAACAGTCCTTACAAATCCATAT
>JBILST010000264.1:0-3254 GCA_044371865.1 Flavobacterium sp. | reverse complement strand
TTAAGTTACTCAAATGTAAGCATAAGTTTCCATGAAATTAATTCTGATTTTTAAATCTTGCTTAATTTTTCATTCTTTAATTTAAATAATCTCAAATATCTAGGTTTAAAAAGCTGTTTATGTAGCGTGACAATTTAGTCATACGATTATTTATAATCCAATTTAATTATTCCATTAAAGTAATTATCTTTGATAAAAATATAAAACTCCTAAAATGAAATCTAAGATTCTATTTGTTGCATTGCTTCTTTTTCAAACTATTGCTGTTGTAGCACAAGACATGGCTTCTTTAAAGACAGAAGCGTTAAAGTCTTATAAGGCGAGTGTCACCATGAATTTTGAAGATATTTTTGATACCACGTATCCAAAAGTATTTGATATTATTCCGCAAGAACAAATGAAAAAAATGTTTGGTCAAATGATGGAAAACGAACAATTTTCTATCAAATTAGTAGAAGTAGAGCCTAATTTTTCATTTGGAGAGATCAAAAAAATAGAAGGAAAGTCGTTTTGTATGGTTAATTACAATAATGTGATGTCCATGAAATTCAAACAACCTATGGACGATGCTGAAGCTATGGTAGATATTTTTAAAACTTCTATGGAAGCTGATAAAGTAACTTATGATAAGTTAACAAATACTTTTCGAATAGAGTTACGAGCAACACTAATTGCTGTAGCTGATGAATTGACAAAAAACAAATGGAAATTTTTAAATAAAGACAAAGAAAATAAAATGTTTTCTATGATTTTTAATGAGAAAATTGTAAAAGCTTTAGGATTATAACATGAACGAAAATAACATCACTTATACCGAATTTTTCAACCAAGTAAGAGCAAGTATCGCTGATGGTACTTTTGCTAAATTAACACTGGCTAAAACCGTTGGAAAACCCGAATTACAGAACATTTACGTGAAAACCATCGTAGAAGACAATATCTTAAAATTGTCGATGACGTATAAAATTTACACGACTGAAAAGCAAGAATTAGTAAAAATCTGCAAATTAGACGATTTAGAAGCAGAGTTAATTCCGCACATCAACAACCCTTTTTTATCCGCTTTGTTATTTACAACCGAAGCTGATATTACTCTAAAATTAAACAAAAAACGCGTTGCAAGGATTGACGAACAAGCACCAACGTTTAAAAATGCAGATGCGAATTTGGTGGAGTTTTTGGGGAAGTAGTTTTTTAAATAATATTTAATTGTGCTTCAGATGAATAATAAAGTAGAGTATTATATTGAAAAAGGATTTCCCGAACAATGGTTTGATTATGCAAATGAATTAAAAGAAGCAGCTCAAGCTCTATGGAAATCTGATTCGAATACTTATATAGGTTATTTTAAAGGGAATGATTTTTATCAAAAGAAATTGTTCTCGAGGACATATTTTTTTCTACTTGGAGTTGCAATTGAGAATTTATTAAAAGGAATTTTAATATCTGAAAACCCTAATCATATAAAAGATGGTAAAATATCACCCGAGATTTCTTCAGGTCATAATTTAAAAAAATTATCTGAAAAAATAAACTCTTTAGATTTTAATAGAGATGAAATCAGGTTATTTGAAATTTTATCAGAGGTAATTCCATATTGGGGTAAATATCCGATTCCAAAAGACTTTAATCAAATCAAAGAAGAAAAATTCATTAACGAAAATTTGTTTATTGAGTTAATTAATCTTTATGAAAAACTTGAACTACAAATCTATAATCTAAACAAAGATGGAATCCAAGGTCCAAATGGAGTTAGATTTCCTAAATTATTATTGACTCATCTAGATAAAGAAAAGTAAAATATTATTCCCCATCAGGGAAAATCTTCCCAGGATTCAACACATTATTAGGATCAAAAATCGCTTTGATGCGTTCCATTAATTCTAAATGTACTTTTGAAAACGCAATATCCATGTAGTTTTTTTGTACCAAACCAATGCCGTGTTCTCCAGAAAGTGTTCCTTTTAAACCAACCGTTAATTCAAAAATTTCACGAATTCCTTTTGGAACTTCGGTTTTCCAATTGTCATCGGTCATGTTGCCTTTGATGATGTTTACGTGCAAATTACCATCGCCCGCATGGCCATAACAAACCGATTGAAAACCATATTTAGTACCAATTTCTTTGATGCCTTTTAATAATTTAGGTAATTCATATCTCGGTACGACTGTATCTTCTTCTTTATAAATCGAATTTGCTTTTACCGCTTCCGCTACAGAACGACGCATTTTCCAAAGCGCATTTTTTTGTTCCTCGGCATCGGCAAATAATACTTCGTCGATTTCAAATTGTTCTACTACTGCCAAAATTTGTTCGGCTTCTTGCATCAAAATTTCTGGATAATTTCCATCTACTTCAATCAATAAATGCGCTTGAACGTTGTCTTTGACTTCCACATTCAACCCATCGACAAATTTCAATGTCCAATCAATAGCATCGCGTTCCATAAACTCTAAAGCACTTGGAATAATTCCTGCTCTAAAAATTGCAGAAACCGCTTCACATGCTTGCTCCGCTTTATAAAATGGAACCAAAAGCAAAACGTTGTGTTTATTTTGAGGTAATAATTTCAATACAATTTTAGTCACGATGCCCAAAGTTCCTTCACTTCCTACCATCAATTGTGTAAGATTATAACCTGTTGAGTTTTTCAAGGTATTAGCGCCTGTCCAAATTACCTCACCCGTAGGTAAAACAACTTCTAAATTCAGTACATAATCTTTCGTAACGCCATATTTCAAAGCTCTTGCACCACCAGAATTTTCAGCAATATTTCCACCAATCCAACAACTTCCCATACTACTTGGATCTACTGGATAAAACAATCCTTTTTCGGCCACAGCTTCACGTAGCACTTGCGTAATTACACCAGGTTGAGTTGTAACTTGTAAATTTTGCTCATCAATTTCAATAATCTGATTGAATCGTTCCATTGAAATACCAATTCCACCATAAATCGATAAAGCACCACCACTTAAACCCGTACGAGCACCAATTGGTGTTGTCGGAATTTTATACGTATTCGAAACTTTTAAAATTTGCGCAACTTCTTCGGTATTGGCAGGTTTTACCACAACTTGAGGTGGAAAACTCAAATCTTCCGTTTCGTCGTGTCCATACGTTTTACGAGTAGCTTCATCAGTAAAAATGTAAGCCGAACCTACAATGTTTTCAAGCGCAAGTATTATTTCAGGATTCATAGTGTAAAATTGAAGTGTAAAGATAATAAATGTGTATTGTTTTTAACACATAG
>JBILST010000263.1:0-3256 GCA_044371865.1 Flavobacterium sp. | reverse complement strand
TCAAGAAGGTGATGTGGCAGGAATTAAAACCGTAACCTTAGAATTTGAAGGAGATTTTGCTTTTGGTTATTTAAAGGGTGAAAATGGCGTGCATCGTTTAGTACGCATTTCTCCTTTTGATAGTAATGCTAAGCGTCATACTTCTTTTGCTTCTGTTTATGTATACCCTTTGGTAGATGATTCTATCGAAATTGAAATCAATCCGGCTGATATCGATATCATAACTTCGCGTTCGAGTGGTGCGGGTGGGCAAAATGTAAATAAGGTAGAAACCAAAGTACAATTGTTTCACAAACCAACGGGAATTCAAATTCAGTGTTCAGAAACGCGTTCGCAACAAGACAACCGCCAACGTGCTATGCAAATGTTAAAGTCGCAGTTATACGAAATTGAACTTAAAAAACAACAAGCACAACGAAGCGACATCGAAGCAGGAAAAATGAAAATTGAATGGGGTTCGCAAATTCGAAATTATGTAATGCATCCTTATAAATTAGTTAAAGACGTGCGCTCAGGTTACGAATCCAGTGATGTGGAAGGTATCATGAACGGAGAAATCGATAATTTCTTAAAAGCTTATCTAATGATGATGGGACAAAAAGAGGAATAATTTATATAAATCAAATCTTATAAATCCGGATTTCTGTTATTGAAATTCGGATTTTTTTATACAATATTCAAAAAAAACTAAAATCTTTTTATATTTTAGACAAAATTTACCAATCAAACTTAAAAATGAAACAATTTACAATTCAAGAAATCAACGAAGTATTAAAAGGAACAATCGTTGGTAATACACATAATAAAATAACCGCTCCCGAGCAATTAGAAGTTGCTAAAGAAACCGAAATTTCATTCATCGGAAACAAAAAATACGAAAAATTTTGGGCAACATCAAAAGCCTGTGTGGCTGTTGTAAACGAAGATATTTCTATTGAACCTGGCGAAAATAGAGCCTTTATCAAAGTGAAAAATGCTGATTTAGCCATGTCTCAGGTTTTGTCAATTTTTGCTCCTCCTCCACCCGTTTTCAAATCGGATATTCATCCAACAGCTACGATTGACGAAACCGCTCAAATAGCAACTGGTGCAAAAATTGGTGCAAATTGTTATGTAGGTCCAAATGTAACAATTGGAGAAAACAGTATTTTGTATCCCAATGTAACTGTTTTAGACGAATGTACTATTGGTAAAAATACTACCATTTGGTCTGGAGCAGTGGTTAGAGAACGTTGTCATATTGGAAACCATTGTATTATTCACCCAAATGCAACAATTGGTGCTGATGGTTTTGGTTTCCGTCCTGATCCTGAAAAAGGTTTGGTGAAAATTCCGCAAATTGGAAATGTAATCATAGGCGATAATGTAGAAATTGGTGCTAATACTTGTGTTGATAGAGGGAAATTCAGTTCTACTGTATTAGGAAATGGCTGTAAAATTGATAATTTAGTTCAAATTGGACATAATTCTAAATTAGGAATGTTTTGCATCATGGCTGGAAACAGTGGATTAGCAGGTTCTGTAACGTTAGGAAATGGAGTAATCATAGGTGGAAGCGCATCCATTAAAGACCATACCACTATTGGAGATGGAGCTATTATTGGAGCTGGTTCTGGTGTAACAGGCGATGTAGAAGCAGGAAAAACATTATTAGGATATCCAGCAATTGATGCAAAAGATGCATTAAGACAATGGGCTATTTTAAAAAGAATGGTCAACGATTCTAAAAAATAAATATTCGTTAAAAATTATGACTAAATCCATCTAAAAATTCAATTTTTCGGATGGATTTTGTATTTTAGCCACCCAATAAACAACAAAAACCCAAATGGACATTAATTTCAATAAAAACGAAGATCATAACAAACTTTTACTTTCCGATTTAAAAAACCGATTTGCCCAAGTAAAATTAGGTGGCGGAACCAAACGTATCGAAAAATTACACGCTGAAGGAAAAATGACAGCTCGTGAACGCATAGATTATCTTTTGGATGAAAAAGCAAAAAGCATTGAAATTGGTGCTTTTGTTGGCGACGGCATGTACAAAGAACACGGTGGTTGTCCTTCTGGAGGTGTAGTTGTTAAGATCGGATTTATTTCGGGCAAACAATGTATTGTAGTAGCTAATGATGCTACTGTAAAAGCGGGTGCTTGGTTTCCAATTACAGGAAAAAAGAATCTTCGTGCGCAAGAAATTGCTATGGAAAATCGATTACCTATTATTTATTTAGTGGATTCGGCGGGTGTTTATTTACCAATGCAAGACGAAATTTTTCCAGATAAAGAACATTTTGGTCGTATTTTCAGAAACAATGCCATCATGAGTAGTATGGGAATTACCCAAATTGCAGCTGTAATGGGAAGTTGCGTTGCTGGTGGTGCTTATTTGCCAATTATGAGCGATGAAGCCATGATTGTAGATAAAACGGGAAGTATTTTCTTAGCTGGAAGTTACTTAGTGAAAGCTGCTATTGGAGAAACTATTGATAACGAAACACTTGGAGGAGCCACGACACATTGTGAAATTTCAGGGGTGACCGATTATAAAGCCAAAGACGATAAAGATGCCTTAAATAGAATTAAAAGTATTGTAGGTAAAATTGGTGATTTCGATAAAGCAGGATATAATCGTGTGAAAGCCGAAAAACCAGCTTTAGAACCCAAAGATATTTACGGTATTTTACCAAAATCAAGAGCTGATCAATACGACATGTATGAAATCATCAAACGTTTGGTTGATAATTCGGAATTTGACGAATACAAAGGTGATTATGGAAAAACCTTAATCACAGCGTATGCTCGCATTGATGGTTGGGCAGTTGGAATTGTAGCTAACCAACGTAAAATTGTGAAAAATGCCAAAGGAGAAATGCAATTTGGAGGCGCTATTTATTCAGATTCGGCGGATAAAGCAACACGTTTTATTGCCAATTGTAACCAAAAGAAAATTCCATTAGTATTTGTGCAAGATGTTACTGGATTTATGGTTGGTTCCAAATCAGAACATGGCGGAATCATTAAAGACGGCGCTAAAATGGTAAACGCAATGGCAAATACAGTTGTTCCTAAATTTACTGTTATTGTAGGAAATTCATACGGAGCAGGAAATTATGCGATGTGTGGGAAAGCTTACGATCCAAGATTGATTTTCGCTTGGCCAAGTGCAGAATTAGCCGTTATGGGTGGAACACAAGCAGCAAAAGTATTAGCACAAATTGAAGCTTCATCTTTAAAAGCAAAAGGCGAAGTAATTGAT
>JBILST010000262.1:0-3276 GCA_044371865.1 Flavobacterium sp. | reverse complement strand
TTTTTCAGAGAATCCTCCTGTTTTATTTAAAGTTGAATAACTTACTACTGCATTACTTTCATAATCAACTTTTAAGATAGGTTCTCCTTTTTGATTGTAATAAATATATTCTCCATCAGTTAAGCCATCTAATTCGTTATATTCAAACATTTTAGATTTATTATGGTAGTAACGAATTGTTTTTCCATTGTCGTTCCCAAAGGTATATTCACTTGTAATTCTTAAATTACCAACTAAATCATATTGAACATCGGTTCCATTTATTAAACCACAGTAGTAATTTCTTTCAAACATTAAAGTGCCATACGGACTGTAATATTTATAGCTGTTATTAAGTTTTCCGTTAACGTAATTGAATTCTGAAATTTTGGTATCTAATTTGTCTTTTGATGTAAATTTACCGTTGTAATTTCCATTCATCATTTCAAATTCCTGCGTTGTAGCTCCGTTATTCAAACTCAAATTAACTTTTCCAGATTTGTTTTTGTAATCTAATTCAAATTCTTTTTTTCCATTATTGTCGTAGCTTGTAGTTGTAATAATTTCCCCATCAGTAAATTTTGAAATTTGAGAAAGTTTTCCAGATTGTCTGAAATTTGTTTTAGTGTGATTGATATCTCCATCTACAAGAAAGCCTTCTGTTTTTAATGTACCATCGGCATAATACGTAGTGTAAGGTCCGTTTTGTGTACCGTTTGAATAATAGGAAACTTCACTTAATACGCCACTATCATAAATTTCAAAAACGCCATTTAACGCATCATTTACATAATGAGAAATTGTAGCTAATTGCCCTCTATTGTTATAAGAATGACTCATGCCTGTTTGCATTCCATTAGCGTAATTTTCTTTAATTTTTAAATTTCCATTCGTAAAGTAATAATTCCATTCGCCTGTTTTTTTACCTTTTTCAAAAAATCCAGTAATTTGTTTGTTGTTGTCTAAACTGGAAACACTAAATGCTTTTTTAGTAAGGTTAATTTCAATTGGTTTCGGATTTGAATTTAAATATTGTAATCCAGATTTTAACTCACCGCCTTTATATTTTTCTTCAAAATATTTTTGACCTTTAGGATCGAAATAACTGTATGATTCTAATTCTTCTTTATCGTTAAAAATAAGTTCAGAAGATTGTAATCCATTAAAGAAATAGTTAATTGTTTTGGTGATTTTTCCATTGGTATAAAAACTCTCAAACTCTAATTTATTATTAGCATAGTATTTTTTATAACTCCCTTGGGTTTTTCCATTACTATAATTGCCTTCAGCTTTAATTATTTTTCCATCAAAATACTGCATGTATTTACCATCTATTTCATCATTTTTGTAGGTTGTTGCCACAGTAATATCGCCTAGTTCATTATACAATGTGTAGGGTCCATTTAATTTTCCGTTGGAATAAGTAATTAAGCTGCTTTTAGTTCCATTAGGGTAATAACAAGTTAAAGCTCCGTCTCTTTCACCATTTGTAAAATTAAGTTCGCAATTTTTCCCGCCATTCACATGAAATGTAGTACTTACACCATGTAACGCATCATCTTTATAATTTTCAATGACACTGATGTTTCCATTGGAGTAATATTCTTTTTTTTCTCCATTTAATTTACCAGCACTAAACGTTTTCTCCATTTCAAGGTTTCCCTTATCGTCAAAATATTTTTGTACGCCTTCTAGTTCGTCATTTTTTAGAAACAATTCACCTTCAACATTTCCGTTTTCTCCTAAAAGTTTGAACTTTCCTTCTTTTTTATTGTTTACAACTGGCCCCAAAATAAACGGCTTTCCATCATTTAAGTAGATAACAACATCTTGTTTGGTTCCAAAATGCTCTATATTTCTTTTAGCAAATTGATTCCAAAAATCTACTTGATAGTATTTTTCATAAAATACTGTTATTTCTTTTTTGTGTTTTGAAAGTTCTTTGCCTAAATTTTCTTCCAATCCAAGTAGCATGTAGTAACTGAATCCTTCAAATTGATTTTTTGATACCAAATCTTTAATCCAAGGCATATAAGTAGTTTCAAAAAAGCCATTCTCCATTTTATGTTCCAAACTATATTCCATTATAGCTTGCATTTGACGCATGATTACATCGTCTATCTCTGTTTTTAATTTATAGCCTTTTCTTAATGGAAGTTGATTTCTTAAGATGGTTTCTAATTCTTCATAATTATCACCGCTGTTAGAAAAAACTACTTTTCCTTTAGTAAGGAAGTTTTCCCCAAATTTACTATTCAATTTTAGTACCGCTTCATTGGCATATTTTCCTGTTGGAGCAATTGCTAAGTAGCTTAATAACGCCAAACTTCCTTCAACAATATCACCGTTTTCTAGAGCTATGGCTCCCAAGAAATAATGAGCTGAAGCTAAATTGGGATTTATCGTCACAACTTTTTTTAAAATATCAGCACTTTTTTGAAGTTCTTCTTTTCTTAAGTATAAAATAGCTTGATTGTATAAGAAATTAGAAGAATTACTTAAATATTCCGCTCCTTCGTTAAAAATTTTTTCAGCTTTGTCGTACTCTTTTTCGTCGCTATAATAGGTGCCAAATAGGGTGTATAAAGAAGGATATTCTTTCATTTTTCCTTCCTTATAAAGCGTTTCTAAATGATTTAGCAGTTCTTCTTTTTTACCATCTGCAAATAAAGATAAAGCAATTTCATATTGTGCAACAAGATATTTTGGATCTGACTTGGCGATTTTTTTGAATTCTGTGACTGCATCGTTATATTGCCCTTTTTCATAATGTTTATATGCAGTACTGATAATTGAATCCGTTAAATAAACAAATGAATAGTCTTTTTTGGTTTGAGAAAAAACATTGGCAACCCCAATGATTAATAATGTTAAGAATAGGTTTTTCATGGAGAAATAAATTTTATCAAATATAAATTTTATTTCGATTTTTTGTGCTGATTTTCTTAAAAATGATCCTTATTTAACATTATAAAAAATCAGAACTCTAAAATAGCATCATAGTGTTTGTGATGATTTTTAAATTCTTGAACTCCCGCTCTGAAAGTCAGGTATTTTGCACCATTTTTGTGATTGTTTTTACTAATTAGATACATGTAGTGAAAATGTCGAGTAAGTTCTTTCCAACCAAACAAAAGATTGTGTTTTGGGTCATACATGTGAGTTGGTTCGCTAATTGCACCATTTATTTCAACAATTTGGAAATTTTCACCTCGTGCTAAATCATCAAAATTAGAAAACATAATATCCATTCGACCAAAATAAAAACCATCAATTTGACTGCAAATTTTATTAAAA
>JBILST010000052.1:0-11126 GCA_044371865.1 Flavobacterium sp. | reverse complement strand
TGTAACGCAAAAGCGAAGTCAATGATGCCTGATTCTTTTGAATTACAGTATCACTAAGTTGAGTGGTATTTTGAGCTCTTGAAAAGTTTTTTAATTGAGTGTCGGAAAGCTCTACTTCTCTTAAATGGATTATAGAATCTTGTTGCGCCCAAATAAGAGAGCTAATGATTAAAGCCAAAAACAGTGCTAATTTTTTAAACATACCTTAGTAAACTTTTTTTCCCGAAAGTTTGTTACTCAATGAATGTGGCAGGTCTCCTGGCTTGCGTCTTGTTATCAACCTTCTCATTCGCCAAGGCGAACAATGGTAATGTAGAAAATAACAAGCTTTTTAGCTTACAGTTGCGGGCACAGCTTAGGTCTTACACCTAATTCCCTTTTAATGTTGTTTTGAAAAATTCAGAAACAACAACCAAAATTCAGTTACAAAGATATTATATTTTTATAAAAAAGCAATATTTACTAAACATCTTTCAAAAAATTACTTCTTATTCATCTTACGCCACAACCAAATAAAGCCAATAACAAAATGTGCTAAAATAATTGTTGCCACAGCATAAAGGAAAGCATTTGAATCTGTTCTCATGTTTTTTTATGACAAATTTAGTGGTTTTTGATAAATCGTTTGGCATCATTTGTTACATATAATCTGTTTTTGAATGTAAAGTACTACTTTTGCAAAAAAAAATTCATGCGCCATTATTTCTTGTTAGTCGTTTTATTTTTAGGATTTATCCAATGTAAAGAATCAGAAAGTTCTGCAAATCTGAATACTTCTGTACAAAATAGCATTCAACATGCGGAAGGATTTTCTATTGAAAAATACGATGGTTTTTCGGTTGTAAAAGTTTCTAACGCTTATCCTGAAGCTAAAAATGATTACACTTACATACTTCACAAAAAAGGCGTTCAAATTCCAGATAGCTTGCAACAATTTACTTCGATTGAAGTACCAATTAAAAAAGTAATTGTAACATCAACGACGCATATTCCAGCTTTAGAAGCTTTAGGTGTAGAAAATACATTAATTGGTTTTCCAACCACACAATATATTTCTTCAGAAAAAACAAGAGCATTAATCGATGCTGGAAAAGTGAGAGATTTAGGTTCTAATCAAGGATTAAATACAGAAGTTATTTTAGACATACAACCTGACGTCATTGTTGGTTTTAGTGTGGATGGCGATTTGAAAACCTATAAAAACTTAGAAAAAAACGGTCAGAAAATCATCTTCAATGGCGATTGGACCGAAAAAACACCTTTGGGAAAAGCCGAATGGATTAAGTTTTTCGGCGCACTCTATGATTTAGACGAAAAAGCAACTGAAATTTTTAACTCAATTGAAAAAGAATATAATTCGGTATTAACATTAGCAAAAAACACAAAAACCCAACCGACTATTTTTGCAGGTGCTATCTACGAAGATCAATGGTTTTTACCACAAGGCGATAGTTGGGCAGCCTATTTCTTAAAAGAAGCCAACGGAAATTATCTATGGAAAGATTCCAAAGGAACGGGAAGTTTAGCTTTATCGTTCGAAAGCGTTTTAGACAAAGCCAAAGATGCTGATTTTTGGATTGGTCCAGGGCAATTTGGTTCAATTCAACAAATTTTAGATAATAATCCAAATTACATTCATTTCAAAGCGGTTGCAAACAAAAACGTATACTCATTTAGTACAAAAAAAGGCAAAACAGGTGGCGTAATTTATTACGAATTAGCGCAAAATCGACCAGATTTAGTTTTAAAAGATATTGTGAAAATTTTACATCCTGAAGTGTTACCTGATTATGAGTTGTTCTTTTTTGAGAAGTTAAAATAAAATTGAAACACATAGTCAAATAGCTCAACTTTATGTCGATTTTAGGCGTTTCACTTTACATAGTTATCATTAGCTATGTGCGAATGTAATGGTTTGAACAGCACTTTACTTTACATTTTTCTATGAGTCTATGTGTTTAAAAACCCAAAAAACGTAATTTAGCCAAAAATTCAACGCATGCCATTAACCAAAAAACAAAACTTCCTTTTTATCATCTTACTTTTAGTAATGGTGTTTTTGTTTTTGGTGAATATTAGCCTAGGTTCCGTTTCTATTCCTTTAAAAGAAGTGGTTAGCGGACTTTTATCGCAAGAAATGAGTAAGGAAAGTTGGGAAATCATTCTTTGGAATTTCCGTTTTCCAAAAGCCATTACCGCAATTTTAGTAGGAATTGGACTTTCGATGAGCGGATTGTTGATGCAAACGTTGTTTAGAAATCCGTTGGCTGGACCTTATGTATTAGGATTGAGTTCTGGTGCGAGTTTAGGTGTAGCGTTTATTATCTTGGGAACTGGATTTTTACCTTCATTTATTTCTTCATTCTTTTTATCGAATTACGGATTGGTTTTAGCTTCGAGTTTAGGTAGTTTCTTAGTCTTGATGGCTGTTTTATTAGTTTCTCAAAAACTAAAAGACACTATGGCAATCTTGATTGTAGGATTGATGTTTGGTAGTTTCACTAGTGCTATAGTTTCGGTTTTATCTTATTTTACTTCGGCTGAAAAATTGCAGAAATTTACTTTTTGGTCCATGGGAAGCATTTCGAATTTATCATGGAATGAAATTTCACTTTTATCTGTTTTTGTTTTCATCGGAATAGTTATTAGCTTTATGGTCATCAAACCTTTGAATGCTTTATTATTAGGAGAAAAATACGCACAAAGTATCGGAATCAACTATAAGAAAACGCGCTTTTTAATCATCATAGCTACTAGCATTTTAGCCGGAAGCATCACCGCATTTGCAGGTCCAATTGCTTTTATAGGCTTGGCAGTTCCACACATGGCAAAATTATTGTTTCAAACTAGTAATCATTTTGTGTTGTTTTGGAGTACGCTTTTACTTGGTGCGATTGTCATGCTTTGTTGTGATACGATTGCTCAGGTTCCAGGAAATGATATCACACTGCCGATTAATGCGATAACTTCTGTGATTGGAGCGCCAGTGGTAATTTGGTTATTGGTTAGAAAGAAACGTTTTTAGATTAAAAATAAAAAAAATAAAAACCACATAGAAACATAGGTATATTTTATGTTGAGAATAATATAGAAAACTTGTTTTTACCCATAGAGGAATATAATATTAACAAACGATTTATATTTTAAATACTAAAATAAATATGACACAAAAATATTTAGACGAACTCACATTTAATGTAATTGGAGCTGCAATTGAAGTACATAAAAACATGGGAAGTGGATTATTGGAAAGTGTTTACCAACAGTGTATGATAGAGGAATTAACCAATAGAAATATAAATTTTGTTTCCGAATTTAAAGTTCCTGTTGTTTATAAAGGAAAAGAACTAGATATTGAATTTCGTTGTGATTTATTCGTAGAAAATTGTTTAATAGTTGAATTGAAATCAGTTTCTGAAATAAAACCAATTCATGATGCTCAAGTTTTAAATTATATGAACTTATTAAAAGTCCCAAAAGGAATTATAATTAACTTTAATTGTTTCAATATATTCCGAGAAGGTCAAAAAACTTTTGTAAATGAATATTTCAAAAAGTTAGAAAAAGAATAAAACTATATAAAACTTTAGTTTCTAAACAAAACTCTTCAAAAAAAATCTATGTTTCTATGTGGTAAAACCTATTTTTGTATTTCATAATGACCCAACAAAATTTCACCATACAAACCCATAACCTTTCGATTGGCTATAAGTCAAAATCGGAAACGATTACTATTGCTCAAAATATTAATCTTGGTTTAGAAAAAGGTAAATTAATCGCATTAATTGGTGAAAACGGAATCGGGAAATCTACTTTATTAAAAACAATAACTGGAATTATTCCTCCTTTACAAGGTGAAGTTTCTTTACTCCATAAATCACTTCAGAGTTTTAAACCACTTGATTTAGCACAAGAATTAAGCATCGTTTTAACCGAAAAATTACCGCCAAGTAATTTAACTATTTATGAGATTGTTGCCTTAGGTAGACAACCTTACACCAATTGGTTAGGTACTTTATCTGAAGAAGACAAAACTAAAATTGAAGAAGCGATTACATTAACCGAAATCGAACATTTAATTCACAAAAAACACGATGAAATCAGCGATGGTCAGTTGCAAATTGCTTTGATTGCACGTGCTTTGGCACAAGATACTTCCGTAATTATTTTAGACGAACCTACAACACATTTAGATTTGGTTCACAAAGCAACTTTATTGAAACTGTTGCAAAAATTAACCCACGAAACAGGAAAAACTATCCTCTACTCTACGCATGATATTGATTTAGCGATTCAAATGACAGACGAAATGATTGTGTTCACGCCAACTCAAATTGTACAAGATCAACCTTGTAATTTGATTCAAACTGGGATTTTTAATACGTTATTTGATACTGAGCATTTGACTTTTGATGCTACTATTGGTAAGTTCAAAATCAAATAATTTATCCCAATTTTACCTTTTGTTTAACGCTAAGTGTCTTCAATTTTCATAATTTTACTAAAAAAAGTTATGAAGTACATTTACATTACCTTACTCTTAGCAACAATGAATAGCTTTGGACAATTAGTAAAAGTAGATTACGCCGATGGTAATCAAAAATTAGAAGGTTATTTTGCTAAAGCACAAAAAGCTAATCCTAAAAAAGCAGGTGTTATAGTTCTTCCAGCTTGGATGGGCTTAGATGCACATGCTAAAGAATCAGCGGAAGCTTTAGCTAAATTAGGCTATCATGCTTTTGTAGCAGATATTTACGGAGTTGGAAACAATCCAAAAAACACAGGCGAAGCTGGAAAAAATGCTGGTTTCTACAAAAATAATCCAGCAGAATATCAAAAAAGAATTCAATTGGCGATTGACCAATTAGTAAAAGCGGGTGCTGATAAAAATCAGATTGCGGTAATTGGTTATTGTTTTGGTGGAACCGGTGCTATCGAAGCGGCTCGTGGGAACTTAAATGTAAAAGGAGTAGTTTCTTTTCATGGTGGTTTAGGAAAAGCAGCTAATAGTCCAACAAATGAAATTAAAGCGAAAGTTTTAGTGTTGCATGGAGCAGACGACTTTTATGTTCCTGCAAAAGAAATTGAAGCTTTCCAAAACGAAATGAGAACTTCTAAAGCCGATTGGCAAATGATATATTATGCAAATTCGGTTCATGCTTTTACACATAAAGATGCGGGAAGCGATAATAGCAAAGGTGCTGCTTACAACGAATTAGCTGATAAAAGAAGTTGGGAAGCGATGAAAACGTTTTTTACAGAAATTTTTAAATAATAGTCATAGTATTTCAAAAAAGAAAACAGTTATTTCACCTGAAATAGCTGTTTTTTTTATACATCAAAACCAGCCACTTCCAAAACCTCACCGGCTTTTAAATCATTTAAGTGAATATTTCCAACACGCACACGAACCAATCGTAATGTAGGAAAACCAACAGCCGATGTCATTTTTCGCACTTGACGAAATTTTCCTTCGGTCAAAGTTATCGAAACCCAAGATGTTGGTCCGTGACGCTCATCTCGAATCTTTTTACCACGTTCGCCTATATTGGGAACAGATTCTAATTTAAAAGCCTTGCACTTTTTGGTTTTGTATTTTTTACCATGTAAACCGATTTCAACACCGTTTTTCAATTGTTCAACGGCTTCTTCAGTAATTAATCCGTCAACTTGAGCGTAATATTCTTTTTCTACTTTTTTGCTTCGGACAATTTCGCTCATCATGCCATCAGTCGTCAACAGAAGTAAACCTTCAGAATCTTCATCTAAACGACCAATTGCCATGGTGTTTTCGGGAAAATCGTATAATTCGCCCAATAACTTTTTCTTGCGTTTTAATTGGTAAATAAACTGCGACAAATAACCGTAAGGCTTATGAATAAGGAAATGATGATGCATCAGGTTTTTATAAATTGTAATTTCTGCTTCCAAATTTAACAATAAAATTATGTAACAAGTATTATCTTTGCCTTCTTTAAATCAAAAATAAATGAAATACTATTACACCTTACTTTTTATCGTTTTATCAATATTGGTTAAAGCACAAACTTCTAAAGGAAAAATAATAAATTCAGAGGGAATTGCTATTTCTGATGTTTACATACAAAATATCCAAAACAAATCGCATGCGCATTCCAATTATAAAGGAGAATTCAATTTAGAAAACTCAAAAATTGGTGATAGTATTAGTTTGCTTCACAAAAATTTTGACGAAAAGCGAACTGTTCTTTCAGAAGTTGGAATTTACACATTAATTCCAAAAGCTGTCAGTTTGAAAGAAGTAGTTATTACAAATGAATTAAATCATTTACACGAAATTTCTAAAATAGATTTAAAAACAAATCCAGTAAATTCACCACAGGAATTATTACGTATTGTTCCAGGTTTATTCATTGGACAACATGCTGGTGGTGGAAAAGCAGAACAAATTTTCTTACGCGGTTTTGATATAGATCATGGAACTGATATTGCCATCAATGTTGACGGAGTTCCAGTAAACATGGTTTCTCATGGACACGGACAAGGTTATGCTGATTTGCACTTTTTACAACCGGAAACCGTAGATAATGTTGATTTTGACAAAGGTTCTTATTTTGCAAACAAAGGCAATTTAGCCACCGCTGGATATGTAGATTTCAATACAAAAGAACGAATCAAAAGTGATGAAGTGGCAATAGAAATTGGACAATTTAATACACAACGTATTCGAGGAATGTTCAATTTATTGTCTTCTGACAAGGAAAGTTTGTACTTCTCAGGTTCTTTTTTACAAACAGATAGTTATTTTGATTCGCCTCAAAATTTCAATCGAACTAATCTATTTTCCAAATACACTTTGTATAACGAAACTTCTAAGTTATCGTTTTCTGTTTTTCATTTTGACAGCAAATGGAATGCTTCAGGGCAAATTCCACAAAGAGCTGTTGATCAAGGTATAATTGGAAGATTTGGTGCTATTGATGACACAGAAGGTGGAAACACGAGTCGAAGTATTGTAAACATGAAACATGAAAAACAATTGTCTGAAAACTCGAGTTTGAAAACCAATGCTTATGTTTCGTTATATGATTTTGAATTATATTCTAATTTTACTTTTTTCTTGGAAGATCCAATTAATGGTGACCAAATTAGACAAAAAGAAAAACGAACTACTTTCGGATTGAATTCAGAATTTGACAAACATACTTCTATCAAAAATACACCTTTTAACTATCAATTAGGAATTGGTTTACGACAAGATAAAGTAGATGATATTGAACTTTCTCATACTGCAAATCGAGTTACAACACTACAAAACATTATGCTTGGCGATGTTAATGAAACTAATTTATCAGGTTATGCAAATACGGAATTCAAATTCGACAAATTAATTCTTAATGCAGGACTTCGTTATGATTATTTTAAATTTGATTACTATGATAAATTGAGTCCAACCTATTCAAATGAAGCTGTAAATAAAGGAATTTTAAGTCCTAAATTGAACTTTCTTTACAAACACAATGACAAACTTCAACTATTTTTAAAATCAGGAAAAGGATTTCACAGTAACGATACACGTGTAAACGTAGCAAATGGTGGAAGAAAAACATTACCTGCTTCTTATGGTTCTGATTTAGGTTTTGTATGGAAACCAACGTCAAAATTAATTTTCAATTCCGCAGTTTGGTATTTGTTTTTGGAACAAGAATTTGTTTACGTTGGCGATGCAGGAATCGTAGAACCAAGTGGAAAAACTGCAAGAAGAGGAATCGATTTAGGTTTACGATATCAATTTACGGATTGGTTATTCTTAAATGCTGATTACACTTATACTGATGCCAAAAGTAATGAAGAACCAAATGGAAATGATTATATTCCGTTAGCACCAAAAAGTACTTTTATGGGAAGTTTGAGTGTGATTAAAAATCGTTTTTCAGGTTCATTTAAAAGCAGATATTTAGGAGATAGACCTGCAAATGAAGATTATTCTTTAACGGCAAAAGGTTATTTTGTTTCCGATTTGAATTTGAATTATAGTTACAAAAATTTTACTGCCGGAATTTTAATTGAAAACATCTTTAATACGGAATGGAACGAAACCCAGTTTGAAACTGAATCTCAACTTCAAGGAGAAACCTCATCTGTTACCGAAATTCATTTCACACCTGGAACGCCATTTAATTTTAGAACTGTTTTGAGTTATAAATTTTAATTATTCCGAAAAATAGTAGTACATTTATATTCAGATAATAACTTTTTTATGCCAGAATCCATGCTTATTTTAGTTACGTTTATTGTTGCGCTTGCCATTGGAATTTTCCTTGGAAAGTTGCTTTTTACTGCCCAATCAAAATCTGAAAAATCAGGTTTAGAAGAACGAATTAACGGACTTTTAGGTCAAATTGAACAATTGAAAATACAATTTCAAACCGATCGAAATCAGTTTGAAAAATCGCTTTTACAACTTAGTTCTGAAAAAGAAAACCTTCAAAAAGAAAAAGAATCGTTGGCCATTCATTTGGCAAAAAAAGAAAATGATTTCGATAATCTTTTAGAACGTAATAAAGAACAAAAGCAAGAAGTAGAGCAACTTCAGGAGAAATTTACGAAAGAATTTGAAAACTTAGCCAATAAAATTCTGGAAGAGAAAACGGTAAAATTCACCGAGCAAAACAAAGAAAATCTTAAAAATATTTTGTCGCCTTTACAAGACAGAATTCAGCTTTTTGAAAAGAAAGTCGAAGACACGCACAAAGAAAGTATCGATTATCATGCTGCGCTACGCCAACAAATCTTGGGACTTCGCGAAATGAACGAACAAATGAGCAAGGAAACCATCAATTTAACCAAAGCCTTAAAAGGCGATAGTAAAATGCAAGGAAATTGGGGTGAATTGGTTTTAGAACGTGTCTTAGAAAAATCAGGTTTAGAAAAAGATAGAGAATATTTCGTGCAACAAAGTCACGTTACTGAAGACGGTAATCGTGTTTTCCCAGACGTTATCATTAATCTTCCTGATGGCAAGAAAATGGTTATTGATTCAAAAGTTACCTTAACAGCTTACGAACGCTATATTAACGAGGAAGATTTTGAACTAAAAAATCAACATTTAAAAGAACATATCGTTTCTATTAATCGTCATGTGGAACAATTGGGCAACAAAAATTACCACGATTTATACCACATGGAAAGTCCGGATTTCGTTTTGTTGTTTATTCCTATTGAATCAGCTTTTGCTGTAGCTTTAAATCAAGATACAACCCTATATAACAAAGCTTTTGAGAAAAACATTGTGATTGTGACGCCTTCTACACTTTTGGCTACTCTTCGCACAATTGATAGTATGTGGACTAATCAAAAGCAACAAGAAAATGCGATTGAAATTGCTCGCCAGGCTGGAGCATTGTATGATAAATTTGAAGGATTTGTTGGCGATTTGATTAAAATTGGCAAGAAAATGGACGAAGCTAAGATAGAATACGGAAACGCTATGAACAAATTGGTTGATGGCAAAGGAAATTTGGTAAACAGTGTTGAAAAACTAAAAAAAATGGGAGCAAAAGCTAAAAAATCACTTCCGGAAGCTGTTTTAAAAAGAGCTGAAGAAACAGACGAAATCGCATTACTTTCTAAAAACGAAAACGACTAAAAAAGAATAATATGTTACGATAAATATCGCTTTACATCGCCTTATCTCTTACTTTAATCTCAAGGATTTGTTGTGAAAACTTGGGAAGGCGAATTGAGTCAAGGAATATCAGGAGCTCAAATTTTTGCATTTTCAGTAATGGAAAATGAAGATGTAGTAATAGCAGAAATGAAAAAATGGTAGGGCAAAAAAGTTACTTTAGAATTTGAAGAACGCTATAAAACTTTCTTTTGGTGGGGGCGACACTCGCTATTTTATTACCAAAGTTACTCTAGAAAAATAAACATATATGGAAACCGTAAATACAGTTGAAGCATCAAAAATTACCTTGTCAGAATTAATGCTACCCTCGCATTCTAATTTTAGTGGTAAAATTCATGGTGGCTATTTATTAAAACTAATGGACCAAATAGCTTTTGCTTGTGCTTCAAAATATTCGGGATGTTATTGTGTAACAGCTTCTGTAGATACTGTAGATTTTTTAAATCCTGTTGAAATAGGAGAACTTGTAATTTTAAAAGCATCTGTAAATTACGTTGGAAAAACATCTATGATTGTTGGGATTCGTGTAACATCAGAACACATTCAAACAGGAATCAAAAAGCACTGCAATTCAAGTTATTTTACAATGGTTGCGAAAGATGAAAACGGAAATAATGTAAAAGTACCTCGATTAATTTTATCGAGTATGAATGAAGTTAGACGATTTTACGATGGAGTCAATCGAATAAATAATAAAAAAAAGCATCAAGAATTAGAAATTAATTTTGATTATCAATCGGCTCAAGCATTAGAAAACCTTAAAAATTATAATGTTGAAATTGCTGAAAAGCTGATTAACAACATATAACGTACTGAAAAATATATTGTCATTTTAAAAAAAAAGTTATATTTGTTATACTATAAACTAATAAAATTTTCTAATATGACAAAAAAATACGCTTTTTTATCATTTTTTGCCATTTCAATTTTTTTAATTTTTTCTTGTACCGATAATGATGATGAAGAATATATTCCTGTTTCTCCTGTTACAGTAGATTTAACTCAAGTACCTTACCCAAATCTATCTGACTATCACTTTTTTGAAGGTGAAATGAAAAATCAAATCCCTTCACTAGATGTTATTCCTTACGAACCAATTTCTTCATTATTTACTGATTATGCCCATAAAAAAAGATTTATTTGGTTACCAAACGGAACCAAAGCGACTTATAATGGAGATGATGAAATTTTAGAACTTCCTGTAGGTGCTGCAATTATTAAAACTTTCTATTATGACAATGTGCAACCTTCTAATACTACTAAAATCATTGAAACTCGAATTATGATTCGAAAATCTGAAGGATGGATTTTTGCTGATTATGTTTGGAATGATGAGCAAACGGAAGCCTATTTAGATTTGAATGGAAGTACAAAAAACATTACTTTCAAAGATGAAAATGATGTAACCCGAACTGCGGATTATCGTATTCCAAATGAATCGCAATGCATCGTTTGT
>JBILST010000261.1:0-3305 GCA_044371865.1 Flavobacterium sp. | reverse complement strand
TATGCCGTAATTCATCTAATGCACAAAATGAATTTGTCCAAACCGTTCAATACTTTTGTGTCAAAACAAATTTTACTTATTAGTTATTTCACACTATCGATTGGAGTATTAAGTCATGTTGCCCGACAAATTGTTAAAAGTTTGATGCATCACGGTTTTGTTCCCGATAACTTAAACCAATTTTGGGCAGATAGCGGAGCTTTTATTTTAATGGGAGGTGTTATCTACATTATCGCTATTATCTTTAAAAAAGGCATCGAAATTCAAGAAGAAAACGAATTAACCGTATAAATTATGGCAATAGTAGTAAACTTAGATGTAATGATGGCTAAACGAAAAATGTCGCTCAATGAACTTTCGGAAAAGGTAGATATTTCCTTAGCCAATCTATCCATTTTAAAAACGGGAAAAGCAAAAGCTATTCGTTTTAGTACACTTGAAGTAATTTGCAAAGCATTAAATTGTCAGCCTGGTGATATTTTGGAATATGTGGAACAGTAATTATCATAATTTTAAATGACGCGAGGTATTATGTATTGATTGTTCAATTCATACTAAATTTCATTTGCTTTATATATCTTTACAATCCATTTGAAACTGGGTCTAAAAGGTTACTATAAAACCTAATTAATACCGATTCAAAAATATAAAAGCAACAATTTATGTCAGTACAAATTTGTTCGTGCGAAGGTTTAGATCCAAAGTGTAAAAAGTGTTTTGGAAGCGGCTATATGAATACCCAATTTCCAGAAAAAGCTATAAAAACAGCTCCTAAAAAAGAAATTATAAAACAAAAATCTTTTCTTCCCAATACTTTAAATTCATTATCAAGAAAAGAAATTGAAAATATAGTACCAAAAATTATAGATACCTTGGATTTAAAATCGAAGAAGCAAATGCAAATTCTTCATTCTATTCCATTTAGCACAACAACTTTCAGAAGAGATTTAAAGGATAAATTTGAACTCTTACAGAAAATAGAAGATGAAAAACAATCGTTAAGAAATGAACTTGATGAAATTTCTACAGCGTTAACTTCTTCAAAATATATAGTAGAATTCAAATATGGCCATTTTTTATCTGACAAAGTGATTGATATAACTTCTAACCGACAGCTTAAAACTTTAATTAGAGCATACAAAAAACTTAAACGATAAAAAACGTAATTTAAATATTTAATAATTGGTATTTTTTTACCGATTCCATCAATATTTTAAAAGAGTTAAAATTAAATTCTAATTTTGAAAAACGAAAGAATATTCGTAACTTTAAGTAATATTAATTTAAACCCTTATAATTATGTTAGTTCAAATTCACACCGACAAAAACATTGAAGGCGGAAGCCGTTTTACAGAATACTTTACCAACGAAATTAATAACGAATTAGCACGATTTGACGAAATTGTAACACGAATAGAAGTTCATGTTACTGATGAAAATGCAAGTAAATCAAGTCCAAACGACAAAAAAGTCGTTATTGAAGCTCGAGTAGAGAAAAAACAACCTGTTGCTGTAACTGCTCATGGCGACACCGTTGAAAAAGCATTCTTTGAAGCATTAGAAAAAGTAACTCGTGTTTTAGATACAACCTTAGAAAAAATAAACGAACACTAATAAAAACAATAAATCCCGAGCTCACACTCGGGATTTATTGTTTTATTTTTTATTTTTCTTTTTTGCTTTTGACTTTTTCTTTTTGTCTTTAGCTTTTTGTTTTTTAGCTTTTTGAAGCGCTTTCTTTTTCTTAGCTTTCTTTTTCGCTTTTAATTTTGCTTTCTTTTTTGCTTTTTTATCTTTTTCTTTTTCAGCTTCTTTCTTACTCATTTTGTCTTTTTTAGAATTACTTTTTACTTTTTTTACTTTTTGTTTTTTCTCAACCTTAGAAACATCTTCAGAAATAACCTCTTCAACAATTGGTACTTCAACTACCGCTTCTGCTATAATTAAGTTTTCTTCATTAACCTCTGCTTCTTTTTTAACCGGAGCTCTTCTTGTTGTAGCTCTTTTAACAGGTGCTTTTTTTACAACTTCATTAGTTATTGATGAAGTTTCTTCATTTTGAGAATTTTCAGCAAGAGTTGTTGGTTTAGTTTCTTCTGTCATTATACCTATATTTAAATTATTGTTATATCAATGTAAATTAATTGTTAACAAAATTAAACAATAAAATAACATTCCAATGTTAAGTTTTTGATTTAGAGGAAAACTTAACATTGGAAATAAAAAATCCCGAGCACATACTCGGGATTATATATTTAAACATGACAGGTTTATTTTGGATAAAATTTATTTCAAACCCGCTAAACTTTGCTCAATCATTGCGATTTTAGCTAAGGCATCGGCTTCTTTTTTGCGTTCGTTTGCAATTACTTGCTCTGGTGCACCCGCTACGAATTTTTCATTCGAAAGTTTACCTTGCACTGAGCGTAAGAACCCTTTGGTGTAATTTAACTCTTCTGTTAATTTAGCAACTTCTGCTTCAACATCAATGTTTCCTGTAATTGGTATAAAATATTCATTCGATTTCACACGATACGATAAAGCACCATCTACTTTATCCGAAACATATTCTAAAGTTGTCAAGTTTCCTAACTTCTGAATTACCGAATCAAAATACGTTGACGCTTTTTCATTGTTCATCACTTTTAATTCCATCGCATCTTTAAACGGAATGTTTTTATCTTTGCGAATCGTTCTAATTCCGGAAATTACTTCGGTTGCAAAATCAAAATCAGTAATTAATTTTTCGTCAAATGCTTTTGCTGTTGGCCACTCACCTACTATTAACGCTTGTTCTGGCGTTCTTTCAGCAATATGATGCCAAATTTCTTCCGTTAAAAACGGCATGAAAGGATGTAACAATTTCAAGTTGTTTTCTAACATTTCAATCGCTTTGTTAAACGTAGCGCGGTCGATTGGCTGTTGGTAACCTGGCTTGATCATTTCCAAGAACCACGAACAAAAATCGTCCCAAACCAATTTGTAAATCGCCATTAACGCATCGGATAATCTGTATTTGTCAAAATTATCTTCGATTTCGGCTAAAGTTTGTTGCAACTTCGCTTCGTACCATTCAATCGCTACTTTTGATGCTTCTGGTTGCGCAATATCCGCTACTTCCCAACCTTTGATTAGTTTGAAAGCATTCCAAATTTTATTAGAGAAACCTTTTCCTTGGTTGCATAATTCTTCATCGAATAAAATGTCATTTCCTGCCGAAGCACTCAATAATAATCCCACACGAACACCATCAGCACCAAATTTCTCAATCAGTCCAAGTGGTTCAGGAGAATTTCCTAAAGATT
>JBILST010000260.1:0-3320 GCA_044371865.1 Flavobacterium sp. | reverse complement strand
TAGGATTGGCTATTTGCAAACAAATTATAGAACATCATAAAGGTAAAATTTGGGTAGAATCAAGTATAAAAGGTGCTTGTATTCTATTCACTTTACCTGTAAAAAATATTGAAATTTAAAAGAAGATGAAGAAGATTTTAATTGTTGACGACGAACCAAACATCGTAATGACGCTTGAATATACCTTTAAGAAAAGTAATTGCGAAGTATTTATAGCACGCGACGGACAAGAAGCATTAGATATTTTAAAAACCAATTTCCCAGATGTCATTATTTTAGATATCATGATGCCTATGGTAGACGGTTTTGCTACTTTAGAACAAATTAGAAAAGACGAAAATCTAACACACACTAAAGTTTTATTCTTATCCGCTAAAAACAAAGAAAGCGATATTGAAAAAGGGTTGGCTTTAGGCGCAGATGCTTATATGACAAAACCGTTTTCGATTAAAAAAGTGGTGGAAAAAGTGGAGGAGTTGTTGGGGTAAATAGTTTTAATAAAAAAATAAAAATGAGTATTTTTAATAAAATTTTAGAGCAATCTAAACTAAATAAAGAATTGTTAGGATTGTGGAAATATAATGATGACGAAGGATTTTGGTTGGGTTTTATTATTGATTTTAATGAAAATTTAATCACAATTCAGCACTTTACGAATTATGGTAAAAAAGATGGAATAATCATAGTTCAATATCAAGATATTAAAAGTGTAGACTTCAATGATGATTACGCAAAAGCAATGCAATGTGTAATTGACTATTCTGAACAATTAGATAAAGAAGATGAAACAATCATACCAATTAGCGATAGCGAATCTTGGCAATTTGAAATATTGCAACAAATGGAAGGAAATTACGAGAAAGTTATAAGTGTCGAAATTAATGGCTCAGATTATTTTTCTGGGTTTATTCAAGAAGTTTCAGAAAATGATTTTATTATTCATTGTGTTGGTAAGTTGGGAGAAGACGAAGGTACAGTCATATATAAAATTGAAGATGTAACTGGTTTTAAAATCAATGATATTGATAATAGAAAAAGAGCTATGTTGTTCAAATGGCGAAAATCAAACTTATAGCAATTGATTCATTTTATTTAAAGCTAAAACTATAAATTTTAGCTTTTTTTTATTATTAAATATATATCTATTTAGCAATATTAATTCATTTAGCATGATTTTATTTTCTACATTTACTAAAGAAAATAAATCACATAAATTGAATAATACAAATGAATTATTGCGATATTTATAATAAAAGTATAACTTCATCTGAAGAATTCTGGAGAGAACAAGCCAATCAATTAGAATGGTATAATTTACCTTCTACTATTTTATCTACTGATAATAACACATATCCAATTTGGTTTGCCGATGGCGATTTAAATGCTTGTTACTTAGCAATAGATAAACACATCCAAGATGGTTATGGTGAACAAGTGGCTATCATTTATGATTCACCTGTTACTCAAACTGTAAAAGAGTATACATTTAACGAAGTTAAAACCGAAGTGGCTAAATTAGCTGGCGGTTTATTATCCTTAGGATTAGAAAAAGGTGACACTGCTGTAATCTATATGCCCATGATTCCTCAAGCTGCTTTCGCTATGTTAGCTTGTGCTCGAATAGGAGTAACGCATTCTGTGGTTTTTGGAGGATTCGCACCACATGAATTAGCTATTCGTATCGATGATTGCGAACCTAAAGCCATTATTACTGCTTCTTCAGGAATTGAAATCGACCGATTAATTGCCTACAAACCTTTAGTTGACGAAGCTATTGAATTAGCCAATCATAAACCCGAAAAAGTAATTGTTTTCAACAGAAAATTAGGTGCTAGAGTTCCCTTTAAAAAATACGACGTTGATTATGATGCCTTGGTTTATGGATCAGAAGAAACGCCTTGTATTCCTGTAAATGCAACCCATCCTTTGTATATTTTATATACTTCAGGAACAACTGGGAAGCCAAAAGGAATTGTCAGAGATACAGGAGGTTATGCTACAGCACTTAAATTTTCAATGCAACATATTTACGATGCAAAACCTGGTGAAGTATTTTGGGCAGCTTCTGATGTGGGTTGGGTGGTAGGACATAGTTATATCGTTTACGGACCTTTAATTAATCGCAATACAACCATTCTTTTTGAAGGAAAACCTATTCGAACTCCTGATGCTAGTACCTTTTGGCGCGTAATTTCCGAACACCAAGTTAGTGTAATGTTTACCGCACCAACAGCTATTAGAGCTATCAAGAAAGATGATCCAAATGGAGATTTTATCAAACAATATGATTTATCGTGTTTACGAATTCAATTCTTAGCAGGTGAACGTTGCGATGTAGCCACTTTAGAATGGTATCGCGAACATATACCCGTTCCAGCAATCGACCATTGGTGGCAAACAGAATCGGGTTGGCCCATGATTGCCAATATGATGGGAGTGGAGTATTTACCCATAAAACCAGGCTCGGCTGGAAAAGCTGTGACAGGTTATGATATTCAGATTTTTGGAGAAAACGGACAAGAATTAGGTCCAAATGAAGAAGGTTATGTGGTAATCAAATTGCCATTACCTCCCGGAACGTTATTGGATTTATGGAAAGATAACGAACGTTTTAAAGCTGGTTATTTGAATAAATTCCCTGGCTATTATTTCTCTGGTGATGGCGGATTTAAGGATGATGAAGATTATATTTTCATCACGGGTAGGGTAGATGATGTTATAAATGTTGCTGGTCACCGCCTTTCAACTGCTGAAATGGAGGAAATTGTAGCTTCACATCATTCTGTTGCAGAATGTGCTGTGATTGGTATTAACGACGAGTTAAAAGGACAAATTCCATTAGCATTAGTGGTCGCAAAATCAGGAGAAGATATTGAACATTTCCAACTGCAACACGAAGTTGTTAAATTAGTAAGAGAGCAAATTGGAGCAGTAGCTTCGTTGCGTGATGTTGTTTTGGTACAACGTTTGCCTAAAACTCGTTCCGGTAAAATACTACGTAAAATGATGCGTAGCATTGCAGATGGTGAAAACTTCCAAGTTCCGTCTACGATTGATGATGAAGCAATTATTGATGAAATCAGAGACGTTTTGCAACATGATAAAATAGGTTGTTTTAAATAAAGGCACGCTGATAAAACAGATTCGATAAATCGAAACGCTGATATTTACAGATTTCCTATGTTAACTAAATATAGTGTAACCCCTGCACATTCGTTTATCATAAAGCTATGTACCTATGTGCTTAATTTACAGAAATATACTATATATAGTAATTTAGCAAAAAAATATGAAATTCAAAATATAGATTGGTTATATTT
>JBILST010000051.1:0-11312 GCA_044371865.1 Flavobacterium sp. | reverse complement strand
ACTAGTTACTAAAGCCAATGTAACACTGTCTTTTTTTGTTAAAGCATCTTGTAAACGATTGATTTTTAAATCTTTTTCTTTTAAACTCTCTAATGATTTTTCAAGATTTTCAGCTCCTTTTGTTGTCAAAGTGGTTAAATTACCCACATTGTTAATTAAATCGGTATTGTTTTTCTTAAGAAAATCTACCTGATTAGCAAACGCTTCCCTTTCAGTTAAACAAGTATTCAACTTAACTGTTGTGGTGTTTAATAAGTCTTGAATCTCTTTGTTTTTAGCTTCTAATTCAGTGAATTTCTTTTTAGAAACACACGATGTAAGTGACATAGTTGCTAATGTCATGATTAAGATTACTCTTTTCATAATGGTTTTGATTTTTCACAAAATTAAATAGATATTGTTAAAAAATAGCTTTTATAAACCTAAACTATTGTTAAAAGAGTTTTTCAAAAACCTTGCCATTCTTAACAAAATAGCTATAAACGATGCTATTTGTTTTGTAATAATTTGATTTTTGATTTGTTCCACGTTTCTTATAAAATTGAAAGACAAGATGATAAAATGTAAAATGCGCTTCCAAAATTGCCCAAAAATGTTTGAATTTACCTTTCAAAATAAATTGTATTCCCGCCAAACCATCTAAACACATTCGCATAAAAAGGATTGGAAATAGTTGGTTTTTAGGTAAATTCTTAGTTAGCATGAACAATGAATTTCTGAAATTCAAAAACGTTTTTCTTGGATTACCTTCGTTTAAAGTAGCTCCTCCAACGTGATAAACAATAGACTTTGGAGTATATTTTGTTTTATAACCTAAATTAAAAGCGCGCCAACATAAATCAATTTCTTCTTGATGAGCAAAAAAATCATCATCAAAGCCATTTAGCTTTCGGTAGACTTCTTTTCTAATAAAAAAACAAGCGCCTGTTGCCCAAAAAATTTCGATTGCATCATCATATTGATTTTTATCTTCTTCAACCGTGTCAAAAATTCGTCCACGACAAAAAGGATAACCAAATTTATCAATAAAACCACCAGCGCCACCAGCGTATTCAAAGTGAGTTTTCTTTTTGAAATCTAATAATTTAGGTTGAATAATTGCAGTTTCAGGTTGATTTTTAAAAATTTCTAAAATAGGAGTAAGCCAATTTTCAGTAACTTCAATATCTGAATTTACCAAAGCGTAATATTCTTCTTCAACAAACTTCAACGCTTCGTTATATCCTTTTGCAAACCCAAAATTTCCCGTATTTTGAATGATTTTTACCGAAGGAAATTGGTTTTGAATCACTTCAATAGAAGTGTCAGTAGAAGCATTATCGGCCACATAAATCGTAGCTTCATCAGAAAATGCGATTACCGAAGGCAAAAACTGTTCAAGTAATTTAGCTCCGTTCCAATTTAATATAACTACTGCTATTTTTTTCAAGTGGTTTTTTGTTTCAGGTTTAAAGTTTCAGGTTTCAAGTTGTTTTGGTTTTAAAAAAAAGTCTTCCAGCATCCATCTTCCAGCACCCATCATTTATATTCTGGAAGTTCTTTCAAGAAAACATATTTTTCATTCTCAAAATCCATTTGGCAAAAATAATGATTTAGTCCATTGGTAACCATTAAATATTTAGCTTTTAAAACTAAATTATAACGCGCAATTTGATCAAATGTTTGCTGCGAGATAGGTACTTCGGGTGCTTTACATTCTATTAAAAGAAAAATTTCTCCATTTGGTTGATAAACAATAGCATCGTATCGTTTGCTTAAATCGTTAATTTTGATTAATTTCTCAACATTGATATACGATTTTGGGTATTTTTTATCTTGTAACAAAAACTGAACTACGTGTTGACGCACCCATTCTTCTGGTGTAAGAAGAATAAATTTTTTTCTAATTTCATCAAAAATAGACACTTTATTTTCACTATTTTTGAACCGAAAGGAATACGTTGGAAAATTCAAATTTTGCATAGTTCAAAATTAGTTAAATATTACAAACTGCCAACTATTTACTGAACACTGAATACTAAATTATGGATGAAGTAATTCAAATTACAAAAGATATCAAAGCCGGAAACATCAAACCTATTTATTTTTTTATGGGTGATGAACCTTATTATATTGATAAATTGACTGAATTTATCGAACAAAATGTGTTACAAGATCACGAACGCGATTTTAATCAAACTATTTTGTATGGGCGTGATGTTACGATGGACGATGTTGTAGGCAATGCTAAACGTTATCCTATGATGGCTGACCGACAAGTTGTAATTGTTAGAGAGGCACAAGAATTATCGCGTCATATTGATAAATTAGAAGCCTACGCAGAGAATCCGCAGCCAACAACAGTTTTGGTCTTTGCTTATAAATATAAGTTGTTAGATAAACGTAAAAAAATCACCAAGCTTTTAGACAAAGTTGGCGTCGTTTATGAAAGTAAAAAGTTATACGAAAATCAAGTTGGCGATTGGATAAAACGTGTTTTATCAGGTCAAGGTTATAGTATTGAACCCAAAGCAGCCGCTATTTTAGTAGAGTTTTTAGGAACTGATTTGTCTAAAATCAGCAACGAATTGGATAAACTGAAAATCATTTTACCAAAAGGGCACACGTTTACACCTAAAGACATCGAAGAAAATATTGGTTTTAGTAAAGATTACAATAATTTTGAACTACGAAAAGCGATTGGTGAAAAAGACCAATTGAAAGCCTACAAAATCATCGATTATTTTGCTCAAAATCCAAAGGATAATCCAATTGTAGTTACTACTGGATTGGTGTTTGGTTTCTTTTCTCAATTGTTGCAATATCATGGTTTAAAAGACAAATCACAATTTAATGCGGCTAAAGTTTTAAGAGTGAGTCCTTATTTTGTGAAAGATTACGAAGTAGCATTTAGAAATTATCCTATGAAAAAAGTAAGTGCTATTGTGGCAACTTTGCGCGATATTGATGTAAAAAGTAAAGGGGTTGGTGCATCATCAATGTCTCAACACGATTTATTAAAGGAATTATTGATTAAAATTTTCAATTGATTCAATAAAATAAAAGTTTTAAAATTTGTAACTTCGCAGTCCTAAAATTTTAAAAAGTTTAGCAAAAAAAACAGGTAATATGGGAATGAATAAAAATACAATATTGGCTTGGGCAACTTTCATCATGATTTTGATGGGATTGCTTTTAATTGGTTTAGGAATTTATCGTTATGCAGATGTAGCTGGGTGGGGATTTTCAGCCGTAGGTGTTGGTTTCTTTGCTATTGCATGGGTTTTTAATGCCTTAAAAGGAAGAGTTTAATTGAAGTAAAAAGTATACGATTTTATACAACTATAAATAACAAACATAAAATTATGTCAGACGATAAGAAAGTGATTTTCTCAATGCAAAAATTGAGTAAAAGTTATCCTGGAGCAGATAAACAAGTATTAAAAAATATTTATTTGAGTTTTTTCTATGGAGCAAAGATTGGTATACTTGGTTTAAATGGTTCTGGAAAATCATCGTTATTAAAAATTATTGCAGGTATTGATAAGAATTATCAAGGAGATGTAGTATTTCAACCAGGTTATACAGTTGGGTATTTAGAGCAAGAGCCACAATTAGACGAGACGAAAACAGTACTTGATATTGTTCGTGAAGGTGCTGCAGAAACGTTTGCTTTATTGGAAGAATTCAATAAAATTAATGACGATTTTGGCTTGCCAGAAGTATATGAGAATCCAGAAAGAATGGAAAAACTTATGGATCGTCAGGCAGAATTACAAGACAGAATTGATGCTTGTGGTGCTTGGGAAATTGATAATAAGTTAGAAATTGCAATGGATGCGCTTCGTACGCCTGATCCTGAAACACCAATTAATGTATTATCAGGTGGAGAAAAACGTCGTGTAGCTTTATGCCGTTTACTTTTACAACAACCAGATGTATTATTATTAGATGAGCCAACCAATCACTTGGATGCTGAATCAGTTCTTTGGTTAGAACAACATTTAGCTCAATATTCGGGAACGGTAATTGCTGTAACACACGATAGATATTTCTTAGACAACGTAGCAGGCTGGATTTTAGAGTTAGATAGAGGAGAAGGTATTCCATGGAAAGGGAACTATTCATCTTGGTTAGACCAAAAATCTACTCGTATGGCACAAGAAGAAAAAGTAGCTTCAAAACGCAGAAAAAACTTAGAACGTGAATTAGATTGGGTACGTCAAGGAGCAAAAGGACGTCAAACGAAACAAAAAGCACGTTTACAGAACTACGATAAATTATTAAACGAAGATCAAAAAGAACTAGACGAAAAATTAGAAATTTATATTCCTAATGGACCACGTTTAGGAACTAATGTAATTGAAGCAAAAAATGTAGCAAAAGCATTTGGCGATAAATTATTATATGATGATTTGAATTTCGTTTTACCACAAGCGGGAATTGTTGGAATTATCGGACCAAATGGTGCTGGTAAATCTACTATTTTCAAAATGATTATGGGCGAACAACAAGCGGATGGTGGTACATTTGAAATTGGTGATACCGTAAAAATTGCCTACGTAGATCAGTCGCACTCTAATATTGATCCAAACAAAACCTTATGGGAAAACTTTTGCGATGGACAAGAATTAATTATGATGGGAGGACGTCAAGTAAATTCTCGTGCCTATTTATCTCGTTTTAATTTTGGCGGAAGTGATCAAAATAAAAAAGTAGCCACTTTATCAGGAGGTGAACGAAACAGATTGCATTTAGCGATGACGTTGAAAGAAGAAGGAAACGTATTGCTGTTAGATGAGCCAACCAATGATTTAGATGTGAATACTTTACGTGCCTTAGAGGAAGGTTTAGAAAACTTTGCTGGTTGTGCGGTTATTATTTCTCACGACAGATGGTTTTTAGACAGAGTTTGTACGCATATTTTAGCCTTTGAAGGCGATTCTCAAGTGTATAGTTTTGAAGGAAGTTTTACAGAATATGAAGAAAACAAACGCAAGCGTCTAGGAAAAGATGTTGCCCCAACACGAATTAAGTATAAAAAATTGATTCGATAATATAAAAACAAAACGCTGGTTAATACCAGCGTTTTTTGTTTTTCTTTGAAGCTTCCGATTTTCTTGAATTGGAATTCGGATTCATTTTATTTTTGTCTTTATTACGTAAATCAGGTTTTGCATCCGGATTTACTTCTTCGTCTTTCCAAGTGTACGGATGATCTGTCACCACTTTTACTTTCATTCGGATTAATTTTTCAATATCAAGCCAATAGGGTTTTTCGTCTTTTCCACAAAAAGAAATGGCTAATCCAGAATTACCGGCACGACCTGTTCGACCAATTCTGTGCACATAGGTTTCAGAAATATTTGGAATATCAAAGTTAATTACAAACGGAAGTTGTTCAATATCAATTCCTCTAGCCGCAATATCGGTGGCTACTAAAATGTCAATTTCTTTATTTTTGAATTGTTCTAACACACGTTGACGTGCATTTTGTGATTTATCTCCGTGAATTGCTTCTGCTTTGATACTTGCTTTTTTAAGTACTTTCACAATGTTATCAGCGCCGTGCTTTGTTCGTGTAAAAACTAATGCATTACTCAAACTTTCTTGAATAATCAACTGTTTTAAAAGTAAACGTTTATCGTCTTTATTAACAAAATATACTTTTTGAGAAACGTTTTCAGCCGTACTTGAAATTGGTGTAACCGAAATGTATTTTGGACGAGTTAAAAAGGTATCCGCTAATTCTCTAATAGCTAATGGCATTGTTGCAGAGAATAATAATGTTTGTCTGTTGCTTGGGGTTAATTTAATAATTTTTTTTACATCATTAATGAATCCCATATCTAACATTTGATCGGCTTCGTCTAAAACTAAATGATGCATATGGTTTAAATCAATAAAACCTTGTTTATGTAAGTCAAGCAAACGTCCAGGAGTAGCTATCAAGACATCAATACCGTTTTTAAGTTCATTTACTTGCGACATTTGATTGACACCTCCAAAAATCACTAATGACTTTACATTGGTATATTTTCCATACGTTTTAAAACTCTCGTCAATTTGTATGGCTAATTCTCTTGTAGGGGTTACTACTAAAGTTCTAATGTGTTTTGCTTTTTTAGCTGAACCTACAATTCTATGAATTAAATTCAGGATTGGGATGGCAAAAGCACCTGTTTTTCCTGTACCCGTTTGTGCGCAGGCTACTAAATCTTGTCCTGCTAATATTTCAGGAATGGCTTGCTCTTGAATAGGAGTAGGATTTGTATATCCTTCCTCTTCTAAAGCTTGTTGTATGTTGTTGTATAATTTTAAATCGTTAAATGTCATAAATAAATAATTTTCCCATTGAATTAGCTCAACGAGGTTACAAAGATAGTGTTATTTTAGGGAAATTGGTTTTTACCCGTTTTTAGCTTTCATGAAATCAGTAATTAATGAAGCTATTAATTTACCTGTCAAATGATTATTTTTCGAATCGTCAAGCTCTGGTGCACCTTCGCAAATGTGAAAATACGACGCATTTTGTTGTTTTCCAAAATAATACACAAAATGCCTTGCTTTATCTACACTAAAACCACTTAAAGTCATAGCGCTGGATGGAATATTAGGAATAGCATCTAAATCTAATTCCACACCAAAAGGTTCATTTTTGATAAAATTTAACGCATTTTCTAATTCGATTTCGAAGTTTTTTTCACGTTTTACTTCAACTTCTTCATAGGTAACATACTTTACTCTTGAAGTAAGTTCTTTTAAGGTATTGAAGACACTTTTAGAAACGAAGTTTTCATGCAAACCAAAAACAAAATATTTTTTTAAGAAACCATCTTCAAATGCATAACTAAATCCGTTACCTGAGTGGCGACCTTCTAAAATTCTAAAATCGGTATGGGCATCAAAATTTACAGCGTTTACTGGTTTTCCTTTGGCTAAAGCTAACCCTTTGATATTACCGTATGCATTATTGTGTCCGCCACCAACAATAATTGGAATTTTACCAGCATTACAAATTTTATGAACAATATGAGAAACTTCAATGTCTAATTGTTCAACTAATTGAAATAATTCTTTTCGATGTTCTTTGTTGTTAGCATCTAAATTTTGAGCTTTTTCAAGTTGTTTAGTAACATTTAGTTTACCTAAAACCAATAAATTACTTCCTTTGCAAAATTTATTATGTTGAATATTTGCTAAACTACTAAGAGCACTTTCATAAGCAGAAGCAGCACCAACTCTGCCTAAATTTGCCTTTACACCAATGTCTTCAGGAATTCCAAAAAGCACAAACTTAGCTTCACTATTGGTTATAAAATCAATAATATTAGTATCTTTTGGGATAGTGATAATTTTTTCTCCAAATTTTATTTCACCACTTCTATGATTGGTAATTTTTGCTAATTCGTTTTGGCTTAAAAGTATAATGTTTTCCATATAAGTTATAAATGCATATTCAAAAGTACTATTTTTAAATAAAAATCATTTAAAATTTAGAAAATACTTTAAAAATTGTATTTTTGGGCAAACTTACTAATAACATTAATAACCATACAATGGAAAACAAATCAAACAATTCTGGATTAAAAGCTGCTGTGGTAGTTTTAGCTATACTTTTTTTAGGAAGTGTAGGTTACATTTTTAAACTTACCTCAGAAAATAAAGAAACTGTTACATCATTAACAACAGAAAAAAATACTTTAGCTGAAGAATTAAAATCAAAAATTGCAGAGTATGACACTATGATTGCTGATAACACAGCATTAAAAGACGAATTGCAAGCAGAACAAGCAAAAATGGTAGCTTTATTAGAGCAAGTAGAAAAATCGAAAGGTGATACTGCTGCTATGGCAAAGTATAAAACTGAATATTTCCGTTTAAAAAGAGAAATGGATAATTTAGTCGCTGAAAATAAAGTGTTAAAAGAGCAAAATGTTGCCTTAACTTCAAGTTTAGATAGTACTAAAGTAGTTTTAACAGATGCTAAAAAATTCAATGATACTTTGTTAACTCAAAACGAAGGATTAACAAAAACAGTTGAAAAAGGTTCTAAATTAGCAGTGTTAAACTTAAAAGTTTTAGCAGTAAAACAAAAAAGTTCAGGAAAACAAATTGAAACAGATAAAGCAGGAAGAGCTGATAAATTAAAAGTTAGTTTTTTAATTGCTGAAAATCAAATTGCTAAAACAGGAGCAAGAGAATATTATGTTCAAATTATTGATAGTAAAAGTAATATTTTAGGTGAAAAGAAAACGATTCCAACAGGTGACAAAACATTAACGTATAGTTTTGTTTCAACTGTAAAATACGAAAATAAAACGGTACAGGTTAACGAAGAAGTTTCTGGAAAAGATTTTGCTAAAGGAACTTACTTTGTGAATGTATTTGATAAAAACGCTGAATTAGTTTCTAAAACTAGTTTCGAATTGAAATAAGCGTTTTACACAATTTTTAAAAGTCCAATGAGAGTATTATTTCATTGGACTTTTTTATTAGATGTATTTTGCCAAATAATTTCCCAAACCAACCGCTGTAATGGTTAAGACGATTGAGCTTATAATATAAAGATATGCTGTAACTTGTTGGTTACTTTGGAATAAGTTGTAATTTTCCAACGCAAAACTTGAAAAAGTGGTAAATCCTCCACAAAAACCAACAATCAGTAAAAATTTCAATGGATGATTTTCCGGAAAATATTTCCCTAAATAGCCAATGAATAATCCAATTAGTAAACTTCCAATAATGTTAACTAAAAAAGTACTAAAAGGAAAAGAACTTTGAAAATATTTTGTGGTTGCCCAATGGGTTATATATCGGAAAACACTTCCAATTGCACCACCAATTCCGACTAATAAAATAGTTTTTAGCATATTAAATAAATTGTCCTTCAATCATTACTTTGTCAATTAAATTCGTTCCAAAAGCATACGGCAATTGGTAAAAACTCATAATTGGTTTTGTAATGATAATATTTGCTTTTTTACCTTTTGTAATGCTTCCATGGGTTTTTGAAATTCCCATCGCGTAAGCACCGTTAATTGTAGCAGCATTGATAGCTTCTTCTGGTGTCATTTTCATTTTGATGCAAGCCGTAGCTACCACAAAATTCATATTTCCAGATGGAGTAGTGCCAGGATTGTAATCGGTTGCTAAAGCTAGTGGTAATCCGGCATTCATCATTTTTCTTGCTGGAGTGTAGGGAATACTAATGAAGTAAGAACAACTTGGTAATGCTACAGGCATTGTTTTACTGTTTTTTAAAACCTCAATATCTTCATCAGTTACAATTTCTAAGTGGTCAACCGATAAGGCTCCGTTTTCAACACATGCTTTGATTCCGTCTATAGCGGTAAATTGGTTTACGTGGATTTTTGCTTCTAAATCGTATTTTCTACCAGCTTCCATGATTTTTATGGTTTCTTCAACTGAAAAATAACCTGTTTCAAGGAAAGCATCAATATAATCCGCTAAATTTTCGGAAGCAATTTTGGGTAACATTTCATTAATGATCAAATCGATATAAGCCGCATGATTTTCTTTATAATCTATTGGAAAAGCATGGGCTCCAAGAAACGTAGCTTTTATAGCAATCGGATAATTTTCTTTTAAACGTTTTATTACGCGCAACATTTTCAATTCGCCTTCCACGGTTAATCCGTAACCCGATTTAATTTCGACTGCTCCAGTGCCTTGTTGCATCACTTCTTCTAAACGTAATTTTGATTGCTCGTAAATTTCGTCTTCTGAAGTTTCATTTAATTTTTTAGCCGAATTTAAGATGCCACCGCCACGATTAGCAATTTCTTCATACGATAAACCATTAATTCGATCAACAAATTCTTGAATTCGGTTTCCTGCATACACTATATGCGTGTGACTGTCTACCCAAGTTGGTAAAATTACTTGTCCGGTTGCATCAATAACTTTAGCTTCTGAAAGTTCTGGGCAGTTTTCCATCGCACCAAAATCAGAGATGATATTGTTTTCTATTAAAAGGAAGGCATTGTCAATTTTAGGTAGAATTGCCATCTCGGCACCCGAAACTTTATCAATATTAGCTTCTCTTATTTGCAATAATTCTTTTATGTTGATAAATAGTGTTTTCATTCAAAAAATAAATTTCAGTAAAAATACTTCTCATTTTTAAAAACTCCTATCTTTATATAAAATTTGTTTGTTTTGAGAAAAATTAAATATAAAAAAGGAAGAAAGGTTCAGCCAAGTACGCTTGAATATACAGGAATTCATAAAGATGTAGCAACAGAAATGCAGCTTTTTGTTTATGATTTAAATGATGTTACGGAATATCAGCAATTAGAACCACAAGATATTGACTCAAGTATAGAAGCTACTAAAGTAAATTGGATAAATATTCACGGATTAAATAATCATGCATTTATTGAAAAAGTAGGCGCAAAGTTTGAAGCCGATCATTTTATAATTGGAGATATTTTAAACACGACAAAACGAACAAGGATTGAGGAATATCATAACATATTATTTTTCAATGTAAAATCGTTATTGCCATTAAAAAAATCTGATAATATTAGTGTGGAGCAAATTAGTTTCTTATTAAAAGACAATGTTTTGTTATCGTTTCAAGAGAAAAGAAGCGATTTTTTTACACATATTAGAGAACGAATTAGAACCAATTCAGGCGTTGTTAGAACAAAAAAGGCAGATTATTTGTTATATTTATTATTGGATGCCATTATTGAAAATTTTTACATTACTATTGAAAGTGAAGAAAATAAAGTGGACGATTTAATTGATTTATCAAAGAAAAATACAAATCCAGAAGTTTTAGAATTGATTGAAAAACATCGGGATAATTTCAATTTCTTAAAACGTTCAATTATACCATTGCGCGATTCGTTATATTCTATAAAAAGTATTAAGGATGACAATGTTTTTAATGATATTCAATCAGAAAATTTTACTTTCTTTTCTAGATTACATCAAAAATGTTTAGAACTTTTAGAACAAATTGATTCTGATTTGATTACACTTGATAGTACATCGAATTACTTTTTTTCGGCACAGAATCATAAAATGAATCAGGTGATGAAAACATTGACGGTTGTTTCGATGTTTTTTTTACCGCTAACATTCATAGTTGGAGTTTATGGACAGAACTTTAAAAATTTACCTGAATTAGAGTGGGAGTATGGATATTTTATTATTTGGGGAATTATGTTGGCGGTTGTTGCTGGAATGTTTATTTATTTTAAAATCAAAAAGTGGTTTTAGTTGAAAAATAATTCAGATTCTATTGTCAAAAATAAATATTCCTATTATCTTTGACAAGAATTCATAAATTCCGGAAAAAT
>JBILST010000259.1:0-3349 GCA_044371865.1 Flavobacterium sp. | reverse complement strand
TGGGGTGGTGCTTCCGGATTTACAACCTATATCACCAAAAAAGCCTTCGAAACTGCTAAAATTGTGATGAGTCGTCGTCATGTGGAATTCTCAGAAGAAGACGCTAAAATTTTAGAGCACGTTTTTGAGGAGACAAAGAAGTATAGAAAAGAGTAAATTAAAGCTTATTAAGTAAATACAAAGTTGCAAATAGTATTATAAAAGAGAGAAGCAAGAAAAGTAATTCTTGTTTCTTTCTTTTTTTATTTTCAATTTGTATTCGAGACCTTATCTCTTCTAATAATTCAGGAGTTGCTTTAATATGATCTTCTATGGGTTTATCATTTTTAATTTTATAATCTTTCCAACTTGATCGATTGTGATTACCTCTCAAAGATTTATTGTAAGCTAAGCTTTTTATTGCTTGCATCATTGATCCTTCTCCTGCCATTTTTTATTTGTTATACGTTATCATTATAATAAAGTTACATTTTTTTTACGAATATGCGTTTAGAATTGCAATTTCAAACAGTTATTACCTAAAAGCCTACACTTATTAAAAGCGACATTAGTGTGATTGGAATTGTTTATACATTTACACCATAAGATAGATTTTTAGTTCTGTAGGGGGGATATAAGAATCAAAAATAAAGGCTTAATGTACTTTAGGCCTTTTTTTTATGCTTATAACTTAAATTTTTCAATTCTATTTAAATAATTATTAATTTGTCTGTAAATTTGCAATCTCAATTTTTTGACAACGATTTCATTAATTGAGTTTTACTTATGGAAAACAAGAAAAAAGTCGCGTTCTATACTTTAGGATGCAAATTGAACTTCTCAGAAACGTCTACTATTGCACGTGATTTTCAAAACGAGGGTTTTGAACGTGTAAATTTTGAAGAAATTGCCGATATTTATGTAATTAATACGTGCTCGGTTACCGATAATGCGGATAAGCAATTCAAGCAAATTGTTAAAAAAGCAATGAAACTGAATGATAAAGCATTTGTAGCTGCAGTAGGTTGTTATGCCCAATTAAAACCAGAAGAACTAGCCGCAGTGGATGGAGTAGATTTGGTTTTAGGCGCCACAGAAAAATTTAAAATTACTGATTATATTAATGACTTGTCGAAAAACGATATGGGTGAAGTACACTCATGTGAAATCGAAGAAGCTGATTTTTATGTCGGAAGTTATTCAATTGGCGACAGAACTCGTGCTTTCTTAAAAGTACAAGACGGTTGTGATTATAAATGTACCTATTGCACGATTCCTTTAGCAAGAGGAATTTCTAGAAGTGACGCCTTGGAAAATGTATTGAGAAATGCTTCTGAAATTTCACAACAAGGTATCAAAGAAATCGTTTTAACAGGTGTAAATATTGGTGATTATGGGAAAGGAGAATTCGGAAATAAAAAACACGAACACACTTTTCTAGATTTAGTAAAAGCTTTAGACGAAGTAGAAGGAATTGAGCGTTTACGGATTTCTTCCATCGAACCTAATTTATTGAAAAATGAAACGATTGAATTCGTGTCACAAAGTCGAACATTTGTGCCACATTTTCATATTCCATTGCAATCGGGTTCTAACGATATTTTAAAGAAAATGAAACGTCGTTACATGCGTGAATTGTATACTGAACGTGTAGCAAAAATTCGTGAAGTAATGCCTCATGCTTGTATTGGAGTAGATGTTATTGTCGGATTTCCAGGTGAAACGGATGAGCATTTCTTAGAAACGTATCATTTCTTAAATGATTTGGATATTTCTTATTTACACGTTTTTACCTATTCGGAAAGAGATAATACAGAAGCGGTTGAAATGGATGGAGTAGTGCCAGCCAATGTGCGTTCGAAAAGAAGTAAAATGTTGCGCGGACTTTCTGTTAAGAAAAGAAGAGCGTTTTACGAAAGTCAAATTGGAACGAACAGAACGGTTTTATTTGAAAGCGAAAATAAAGAAGGCTACATTCACGGATTTACCGAAAATTACGTAAAAGTAAAAACGCCATGGAATCCGGAATTAGTGAATACATTACACGAAATTAATCTAACCAAAATAGATGAAGACGGAAGTGTAAGAATGGAATTTATAAAGGTTGAAGCATAAAAAAAATCCCAAGTCTAATAAACTTGGGTTTTTTTTTAGAATTAAATCATCAATCCTGGAGGCAAAAGCTCTCGGTATTTTCTATTTTTTCTAAAGAAACTTATAAATTTTGCGTGCGTGGGCACAACTTTTAATTTTCGTTCTTCAGCAAGTTCTAGTACGGTTTTAATAAATTCATGATGTAACTCTTCATCTTCATTGTTATTGTTACAAAATTTGGTTAAAAACAGCTTGCGTTCTTGTACAGAGTACTCAATTGCAACCAAACCAGTTTCAGTAATAATTTCAAATTGTCTTAAAAGTTCATTATCTTTGATTTCCATGATAACTTCAATTAGAGTGCAAATTTACGAAACTTTTTTAATATAATGGTAATGAGTAAGATTCCAGTTTATTTCATGCCAGGTTTGGCAGCCAGTTCTACAATTTTTGAAAACATAAAATTACCAGAAGATCAATTTGAAATGCATTTTTTGGAATGGTTTTTGCCAAATGATAAAGAAAGTATCGAAAGTTACGCACTTCGAATGACCGAGAAAATTCAAGATGAAAATCCGGTTTTAGTTGGGGTTTCTTTTGGAGGTATTTTGGTACAGGAAATGGCTAAGCAAATGAAAGTGCGTAAAGTAATTATCATTTCGAGTGTGAAATCCAATATCGAATTTCCGCCACGTTTTAAAGTCGCGAAGACAACTAAAGCTTATAAGTTAATTCCCACCCAACTTTTGGCAGATATAGAAAAATTAGTTAAATATGCATTTGGAGATAATATTGTAGCCAAACGATTGAAGTTGTACGAAAAATATTTATCGGTTAGAGATAAACAATATTTAGATTGGGCTATTGAAACTGTCTTGTGTTGGAAGCAAAAAGAAATAAACGATTCGGTTGTTCACATTCATGGAGATGCTGATGAGGTTTTTCCAATCAAAAATATTGAGAATTGCATCATTTTAAAAGGAGGAACGCATATTATGATTATCAATAAGTTTAAGTGGTTCAATGAAAATTTGCCGAAATTAATACTAAAATAAAGAAATAATGAAAATGTTTATGTCAAAGAAAGTAGCAATTATCGTACTAATAGCAGCTTTAGGTAGTTTTTTTATTTATGGAGTAGTCTCTGATGGAACGAAATACACGCCAGTAGGCTATAATTTAAAAATGGATTTCGCAGGAGAAGAAGTGCCTACCTTTATGGCAGATGTTCAAGAACGTTTGGACAAAGAAATGATTACCAATATGAATTATCATA
>JBILST010000257.1:0-3411 GCA_044371865.1 Flavobacterium sp. | reverse complement strand
CATATTCCATTTGATGCTTCAATTGATACTTTAGACACATCAAAATTACCTGCAGTTATTGATGGTTTGGTTTATTGTCCGGGTAGCATTAATTTACGTCCGTTTAGAGGATTAAAACCAGAAGCTTTTGAAGCTGATTTACAAATTAACTTTATTAGTTTAGTAAAAGTAATTCAAGCCGTTTTACCCAATTTAACAGCTAGTGAACAATCAAGCATTGTGCTTTTTAGTAGCGTGGCTGCTTCAATGGGAATGCCATTTCACACAAGTGTTGCAGCGGCAAAAGGTGCTATTGAAGGTTTTGCAAAAGCATTAGCCGCTGAATATGCTCCAAAAATAAGAGTAAACGTTATTGCTCCCTCATTAACCGATACACCATTAGCAGATAAATTCTTAAACAACGAAACCAAACAAGAAAAATCAGCCGAACGTCATCCGTTAAAACGATTTGGAAAACCAGAAGACAGCGCCCAAATGGCAAGCTTTTTATTAAGTGATAAAAGCAGTTGGATTTCAGGACAAATTTTCCACGTTGATGGTGGAATGTCAACCTTATTAGTAAACGGATAAAACAAATTCAAGGACAATTACAAATTCAAAAATCAAATCTCAAACTTGAAACTTGAAACTTGAAACCTGAAACTTGAAACCTGAAACTTGAAACTTGAAACCTGAAACCTGAAACTTGAAACAAATAAACATGAATATCTTTTGGTTTAGACGCGATTTAAGAGTAGATGACAACGTAGGCTTTTTTCATGCTTTGAATAGCGATGAAGAAGTATTACCTATTTTTATTTTTGACGAAATTATTTTATCGCAATTACCAAAAAATGATGCTCGCGTTACTTTTATTCACGAACAATTAGAAAAAATACAATCGGAATTGAATAAAATTGGAAAATCGTTAGCAGTTTTTTATGGAAATCCGATTGATGTTTTTACCCAATTAATTTCCGAAAATACAATTACATCGGTTTATACCAATCACGATTACGAACCATATGCTCGCAAGCGTGACAAGGAAATGAATCAGTTATTTGTTTCCAATGGCATTTCTTTTTTAACTTCGAAAGACCAAGTTATTTTTGAAAAAAGTGAAGTCGTAAAAGATGATAGAACGCCTTATGTAGTTTATACGCCTTACTCTAAAAAATGGAAAGAGAACTTCAGAAAAATCAAGTTGGTACATTATCCATCGGAAGATAAGTTGGATAAAATTGCAAAGCACTCCTATCCTTTCTTATCGTTGGCAGACATTGGTTTTGAAAAATCAACAATTAAAGTTTCAGCATTTGATGTTTCCGAAAACTTAATTCAGAATTACGAAGCAACTCGAAACTTTCCAGCTCTAAATAAAACCTCTTATTTGGGAATTTATCTCAGATTTGGAGCGGTTTCTATTCGAAAAATGGTTGAAAAAGCTATCGCTGAAAAGAATGAAACCTTTTGGAACGAATTGATTTGGCGCGAATTCTTTATGCAAATTTTATGGCATTTTCCACATACAAAAAATGCGAGTTTTAGACCAAAATACGATGCCATTATTTGGGAAAACAATGAAGATTTATTTCAAAAATGGTGTCAAGGAAAAACAGGTTATCCTTTTGTTGATGCGGGAATGCGTGAATTAAATGCAACCGGACACATGCACAATCGCGTGCGTATGATTGTAGCAAGTTTTCTATGCAAACATTTACTAATCGATTGGCGTTGGGGCGAAACTTATTTTGCTCAAAAACTATTAGATTACGAAATGGCGAGTAATGTTGGGAATTGGCAATGGGCCGCTGGTTCAGGAGTAGATGCAGCTCCGTATTTCAGAATTTTCAACCCAACCGAACAAATCAAAAAATTTGATAAAGACTTAAAATACATCAAAAAATGGATTCCTGAATTGGAAACCCAACATTATCCAAAACCCATTGTAGACCACAAAGAAGCACGAGAACGTTGCTTAAGAGTGTATAAAGAAGCTGTTGGTTAGTTCAGTGTTCAGTTAAAAGATAAAATCATAAACTGTTAAAAATGAAAGTTGTTTGGTTTAAGAGAGATTTGCGTTTGCACGATCATGAAGCCTTACATGAAGCCCTATCGACTTCGGGCAAAACCTTATTGCTGTATATTTTTGAACCTTCGTTGATGAAAGATTATCATTATAGTCAACGTCATTTTGATTTTATTAAACAATCGTTAGAAGCACTTCAAAAAGAACTCCAAAAATATCACACGCAAATTTTAATTGTTCAAGGGGAAGCTGTAACAATATTTAAAAAATTAACCCAACTTATTTCTATACGAGAAATATATTCCCATCAAGAGACAGGCATAAAACTGACTTACGAAAGAGATTTAGCTGTAGCTGAATTGCTGAAAGAAAAAGGAATTATCTGGAAAGAATACCTCACAAATGGTGTCATTCGTGGCATCAAAAACCGAAAAACGTGGAAAGAAGATTGGTATGATTATATGGATAAAGATTGTTTACCATTTCATCCGACACCAAGAAGTTTTGTAAAATACATTGAAATTGAAGAGTTAGAAAATGCTTTTGATGTTCCTTCTATAAAAACTGTTCATAATACCAATTTTCAAAAAGGTGGCGTTCCTACTGCAATGCGTTATATGCATTCTTTCTTTGAAGAACGTGTTCAAAATTACAGCAATCACATTTCTAAACCCGAATTAGGTAGAAAAGGTTGTAGTCGATTATCGCCTTATATTGCTTGGGGAAATTTATCTATTCGACAAGTGTATACCAAAGCTTGGGAAATTCATCAACAAGGAAAATTCAAACGTCAGATTTCTAATTTTGCGTCAAGATTGTGTTGGCAAGCCCATTTTATTCAGAAATTTGAAATGGAAAGTACAATGGAGTTCATCGCTGTGAATAAAGGCTATCGCAATTTAAATCAAAGAGTCAACGAGAAATATCATAAAGCTTGGATAACTGGAAAAACAGGTGTTCCGCTAGTTGATGCTTGCATGCGCTGTTTGAATACAACAGGTTATTTGAATTTTAGAATGCGTGCTTTGGTAGTGTCGTTTTACACGCATCATTTGTTCCAACCTTGGCAAAATTGTAGTCCGCATTTGGCACAACAATTTTTAGATTTCGAACCTGGAATTCATTATCCGCAAATTCAAATGCAAGCGGGTGTGACTGGAATTAATACGTTACGCGTTTATAATCCTGTAAAAAATTCTTACGAACACGATGCTGATGGCACTTTTATCAAGAAATGGGTTCCCGAATTAGCAAATATTCCAGCAGAATTTATTCACGAACATTGGAAATTAACTCCAATTGAACAAATGTTGTATGATTTTCAAATAGGTCGCGATTATCCTTCTCCTATTGTGAATTTGGAAGAAGCCCGTAAATTTTCAAGTGATTTCTTTTGGTCGATG
>JBILST010000255.1:0-3418 GCA_044371865.1 Flavobacterium sp. | reverse complement strand
TAAATATAAATAATTCATGTTTTACAGGAAATATAGCTGAAGGAAATTCAAATATTGATGGTGGAGGTGCAATTTATATTCAACCAGGCGCTGCAACTACTGTAAATGTAAATAATTGTAGTTTTACAAATAATAAAGCTAATAACGCTAGTGCTGATGGTGGAGCTATATGTGTAAAGAATAGTAGTAGTGTATCGAGTACGATTAATATTACTACTTGTTCATTTACTACAAATACTTGTGCAGATAAAGGAGAAGATATTTGTTTTGACGCAAGTTTTTCACCCACATTTAATGTAACTTTTAAGAATAATACTTTTTTTACTGTTCATTCAGGAACTCAAGTTAATATTCATAATGCAGATTTTCCTGCTGGATCAATTAAATTTGAAGGATTATCAACACCTTCAGGAACAAGTGCTAACGGAGACATTGTTGCAACTCCGAATGGTGTTTCAATAGATAAACCTGAAATGTCTGGAGTTTATACAGAAACATCATCAAGTCTTCCAACATCATTGCCTCTTACAACATGTGTGGACCGTTTTGATGGAGTATGTGGAACTGTAACAGCAACAATTGCTTGTGTAACAGAAAATAAATGGGATGGAACTACATGGTCAAAAGGTACACCAACTGTTTTTCAACATGTAATTTTAAATGCAAATTATAATACTCTAACACATGGTAATATTAATGCATGTCAGATGACTGTTAAATCTGGGGTTATTTTAGATATCGTTGATGGAACTGATGGTACTTATGTTTATGTAGTAAATTCAATTTTTAATAATGGAACAATTAATGTAAAATCAAAGGCTAATTTAGTACAAGTAAATCATCCTTTAGATTTAAATGGAGAAACAATTGTTACACCTAATATTAATTTTACAAAAAATACGGGTGATAAAATAAGATGGGATTATGTATATTGGAGTAAGCCAGTAAGCGATAATATATTGTCTAATTATAATACTAATTTTGATGTTAAATATTATTGGGATCCAGACTTTTGTATCAATGGTATTAACTTTAGTTACGAAGGTTGGAGAAGATTACTTAGTGAACCAACAGTTGCTACGGGATTTATTACAAGAGTTAAGACGAGTGCAGGTTTAACACCAACAAATATTACTTTAAATTATTCTGGGACTTCTAATAATGGTGACTATACAGCAGTAGTTAAATATTACGATGCTACACATAATGCTTTTAGAAATTTTACTTTATTAGGGAATCCTTATCCAGGTGCAATCAAATTTGAAGATTTTTACAATGATAATGCATCTAAAATATATGGTACCGTTTATTTATGGTCTGCAAATACGGTATATCCAGGAAGTGGATTATATCAACAAGCTGATTATGCATCTTTTAACCTTACAGGTGGAGTAGGTGTGCCTGGTACGTCAAACACACAATCTCCAAATGGAATATTGCCAAATGGTTATATAGCTTCAGGCCAAGGATTTATGGTGAGACCAAAAGTGAATGGAACCGTTGTATTTAAAAATACACAAAGATCAAAAAACATTCCAAGTAACAACCAATTTTATAGAGAATTTGAATCTGAGAAAGATAGATTTTGGTTAAGATTACTTGATGCTAATGGAAAATATAATGAATTATTAATTGGATACATTAAAGAAGCAACAAATGATTTTGATGATGCTTATGATGGACCAATTAATTCGCTTTCAACAATCAAATTTTATTCGGTTTTAGATAATAATAAACTTATTATTCAAGGTAGAGGTGAATTTGTTGATTCAGATAAAGTGAATATTAATTATTCAATTACAAACCCAACAGCTCAATTAAAAATTAGTTTAAATAAAAAAGAAGGTATTTTCAATAGCCAAAAAATTTATTTGCATGATAGAAAATTAGGATTTTATCATGATTTAACATTGTCTGATTATTTCTTTACAGAAGATGGCTCACAAGATAGATTTGAAATACTTTATAAATTGAATAAAACTACCGAAGATACAATCACTGATGAAGTTTCAGTAATTGCTTTATTACAAAACGGATTATTAAACATAGAAAGTAATACTAATTTTTCTAAAATTGAATTGTTTGATACTACTGGTAAAATGATTTTCTCGAATGAAAATAAAATTAATTCACATTTTTATCAAAAAAATATTTCAATTGCAAACGGTGTTTATATTTTGAATGTTTATTGTGAAAATGGTATTAAGAAGTCTATAAAAATTATAAATTAATAAAATTATAAAATGAAAGTGTATTTCAGAATAGTATTAGTCTCTACTTTATTTTTATTAAGTGTGTTTAGTTCGTTTGCTCAAATCACAATTAATAATTCAGGATATACACCAACTCAATTAGTTGATGGTGTACTTGTTCCGACAGGAAGTGGAACTACAATTTCAAATGTTGTTTTTAGAGGTGTTTACAATAATTCAAGCCGTTATCAAGTAGGTTATTTTTCTACTTCAACTACCACTTTAGCTCAATTAGGTTTTACAAATGGTGTTGTTTTATCTACAGGAAATACAGCAACCATTCCTCTTACTTTGGGGGCTAATCCAAGAGCTACCCAAATGGCAACAGCATACACTTCTGGTACACCGGGTGAGTTAAGACAAACTGGAACACCAGCTCCTCCTATAATTCAAGATTTAGATGTATTGGCAGGGGCAAGTAATTATTTTAATGGGGCAATTTTAGAGTTTGATTTCGTGCCAGTAGAAAATTCAGTTTCTTTTAGATATATTTTTGGTTCTGAAGAATATAGTGATAATACGGGTTCTATTAACTATCAATGTTCTACCTATAATGATAAGTTTGGTTTTTTAATTAGTGGTCCAGGTATTGCTGGTGGTCAGGGTTTTACAAATAATGCAAGAAATATTGCTCGTTTAGCGAATGGTTCAGAAGTATCTATAAATTCTGTAAATTCTGGAGTTGTAGGGTCAAGTGGAGGAGCTCCAAGTCCAGCAACTTGCTTGGCTGCAAATGCATCATGGGTTCAAAATTCTCCTACAGCTGAATATTTAGGTACTATTGATGGAACTCAATTAAATGGAAATACAAGAATTCTTACGGCTACTCAAACTGGATTAACTCCAGGTCAAACCTATCACATAAAACTTATTATTACTGATGTGGGTGATGCAACTTACGATAGTGTTGTATATTTAGAAGCCGGAAGTTTTACTACTGAATCTACATGTAATGCAGGTCCAGATCAATCGTTATGTGCTACTACATCGGCTACTCTTGCAGCTGTTTCTCCTGCAACAGGTTCTTGGTCTGTTGTCTCTGGTTCAGGAACATTTGTATCTAATACAAATCCAAATACTACTGTTAATGGTCTTTCAATTGGAGCAAATGTTTTTAGGTGGACTGCTTCTGATTTATCTTGTTCTTCAGATGTTACCATAACAGT
>JBILST010000067.1:0-10124 GCA_044371865.1 Flavobacterium sp. | reverse complement strand
TGTTGAAACCGATTTGAATTTGTCTAATGAAAAACGTGATGATGGTACTTTTGGGCGTTTTATGCCTTTTATGCATTCATCTAAAACCATAACGGAGCATTTTAAAAATGAATCTGATTTCACAGAATTGTATTATGTTCCTTTTTATCGTTATATTCAGTTTGATGCAAAAGTAGGTTTTAGAGCTTGGTACAAAACATTAGTAAATGAACCCACTAATATTTTAGCAAACGATGGCTATTATCCACTTGGGTATAATCCAAAAGCCAGTATGAAAAATAATATTGAAAGTTTAGTGCCTTTACGTAACTGTTATTTCGAAGAAATTAAGCAACTTTGTAAAGTTAACAATATCAATTTGATTGCGGTAACAACACCAATGTGCTCCAATGTAAAAGGGATGGATTATTTTAAAAAGGTAAAAACTTTGTATCCCGAAATTAAGGAATACGAACATGTTGTTGAAGGAGATGAATACTTTTCCTCCTGCGGACATTTAAAGGATAAAGGGGCACGATTGTACACTAAAAAAATTATTGACGATTTATTTAAAAAATAGTAAATGCTTTTTAACTCATTAGAATTTTTACTTTTTCTGCCAACCGTTTTTTTCTTGTATTGGTTTGTATTTAAAAACCAATTGCGAGCACAGAATGTATTGTTGTTGGTAGCCAGTTATATTTTCTATGGTTGGTGGGATTGGCGTTTTTTATCTTTAATTATTGCCAGTACTTTTTTAGATTATTTTGTAGCCTTACAATTGGGAAAAACAAATATTTCTAAAAACCGGAAATTACTAATGGGCATAAGCTTGGTTGGGAATTTAGGGATGTTAGGGTTTTTTAAGTACTATAATTTTTTTGTTTCAAGTTGGGTAGAAGCTTGGTCAAGCATAGGTGTTTCTATGGATGCTAGTACTTTAAACATTATACTTCCTGTTGGGATTTCGTTTTATACCTTTCAAACGTTGAGTTATACCATTGATGTATATCGGAAAGAAATGGAACCTACCAAAAGTTTTGTCGATTTTGCTGCATTTGTTACTTTTTTCCCGCAACTAGTAGCCGGACCTATTGAAAGAGCCTCTCATTTATTACCACAGTTTTATAAAAAACGTGTTTTTGATTATCATAATGCTGTTGAAGGTGTAAAGCTAATCATATGGGGATTGTTCAAAAAAATTGTGGTAGCCGATAATTGTGCTTTTTTTGTAAACAAAATATTTGATCATCCAGAGGTTTATTCGAGTGGTGAATTGTTTATCGGTATGGTCTTTTTTGCTTTTCAAATTTATGGTGATTTTTCGGGGTATTCGGATATTGCTATTGGATTGTCTAAGTTGTTTGGCTTTGATTTAATGGTAAATTTCAAGTTTCCATATTTTTCCAGAGATATTGCAGAATTCTGGCGTCGTTGGCACATTTCATTATCTACTTGGTTTCGCGATTATATTTATATACCCTTAGGTGGTTCAAAAGGCACTAAATGGTTCCAAATTAGAAACGTACTGATTATCTTTTTGGTGAGTGGTTTTTGGCATGGAGCTAATTGGACCTATGTAGTTTGGGGGTTCTATCACGCACTTATGTTTTTACCGTTATTGCTGTTTAATATAAACAGAAGTCATTTGATTACTAAGTCGTATGGATGGCTCGATTTTGCTAAAATTGGAGTTACTTTTTTTATAGTTTGTGTGGGTTGGGTTTTTTTTAGAGCCGATTCGATGGGAGCCGCAACAGATTATTTGACTACTTTTTTTAGTTTTGAATCTTTTGGAATAGATTTTTTTATTAAAAATAACCGATATTTATTGGCTAGTTTAGTTTGTTTGATGAGTATCTTTATTGTGTCAGTTGTTGAATTTATTAATGTCAAAGAAAAAAATTCAACAATTCGATTATCAACTACACTGATTGTCTTTTTGGTTTTTATATTATTCTTTACAGGTAGTTTTAAAAATCAATTAGATTTTATTTATTTTCAATTTTAAGGTATGAAATTATTTTTATTAAAATTTGCAAAATATTCTCTCGTATTATTCATTTTATTGAATCTGATTTCTTTTGTTGTACTCGAAACTTTAAGTAATTCAGAATTTTATAAACCTCAGTTTGTTAAAAATTATGATGAGAAAAAAGAGTTTGATTATGTAGTATTGGGATCTAGTCTAGGACTAACAACGTTGGATACAAAACAAATAGATACTTATTTTAATTCTTTTGGTTTAAATATTAGTATGGACGATTCTTTTTTGAATAGTCATTATTTGATGTTACAACATTTTTACGCCTCCAACAAAAAAACAAAAAGACTAGTGCTTTGTTTAAATTATGAAGATGTTTCCAGCTCAACTTATCAATTAAATAATAATGATTATCGATTTATAACTGAAATTCAACATCAAAATATAAGTGATTATTATTATGAGAATGACACGGACCATTTTAAAAAATTATACTTGTCAAAATATTTTCCAATTATTGGAGTGAGTTATTATAATTATGAGTTGTTTTTTCCATCTATTTTATCTCTTTTGCACCCTAAAAAGCATAATAAATTTGATGACAAAGGGAATTTTTTATATCCAGATACGCATCCAAAAAAAATGAATATGGTGTCGATTCCAAAAAGTATTACCATTAAAAATAAATATTTTAAGAAGATTTATGATTTTTGCGAAGCGAAAGGAATTGAAATGATTGTTTATCAACCGCCGGTTTATGGAAAGAAAATTAGTTATGAAAATCTTCCAAAAGATGTGCAATTTATTAATCATTCGGATTTGATAACTAATGATTTGTTTTATGATATGCTTCACGTGAATCGTAAAGGAAGAACTTTTTGTACCTTCGCCTTTTGTAAAGAAATAAATACACCCTAACTTATGCATATCGCTTTTTTAACTCCAGAATATCCTCATCCAAAAATTCAACATTCAGCGGGTTTGGGTACTAGTATTAAAAATTTAGTAGCGGCTTTAGTTAGAAAAGATGTTAAAGTGACTGTTTTTGTATATGGTCAGCCTCAAGATGAAATTTTTGAAGAAAATGGCATAGTTTTTCATTTTATTTCAAACAAAAAATATTCATTTGCTAAATGGTTTTTTTATCGAAAGTATATTCAACAGTATGTCAATTCGGTTGTTAAAAAAGAAAATATTGATTTGATAGAAGCGCCAGATTGGACTGGAATTACTGCTTTTATGCGTTTCAATATTCCTTTAGTGATTCGTTTTCACGGCAGTGATACTTATTTTTGTCATATTGAAAATAGAGCGCAAAAATTTAAAAATCGTTTGTTTGAAACATTAGCCGTTCGAAATGCTAAAGGATTCATAGCGCCTACCAAATATGCCGGTGAAGTTTCTGCTCAACTTTTTGGATTGCAAAAGGAACAAGTTAAGACAATACATTACGGATTGGATTTAACTCTATTTAATAATGAATATCCAGAAATTTTTGAAAAAGGACTCATTTTATATATCGGTACTATTATTCGAAAAAAGGGAGTTTTTGAATTACCAGTTATTTTTAATAACGTTAAAGCTCTGTTTCCTGAAGCTAAATTAGTTTTAATTGGTGGAGATGCTAGTGATGTTAGTACAGGAAGTAGTTCTACTTGGGAGTTGGTAAAAAACGCATTCAATAAGGAAGATCTTACTGATGTTACCTATTTGGGTAAAATTCCTTATCTTGAAGTGCAAGCGTATATTCAAAAAGCAAATGTTTGTGTGTTTCCTACCTATGCCGAAACATTGGGTATGGTAACAATAGAGTCTATGGCAATGCAAAAAGCGGTAGTAAATAGCAATATTGGTTGGGCTCAAGAATTAATGGAAGATGGTAAAAGTGGTTTTTTAGTTCATCCTGCTGCCCATCAAGTATTTGCGGATAAAATAGTTCATGTATTAAATGATGCAAGTTTTACTGCTAAAATGGGAGTTCACGCTAGAAATTATGTTGAATCGCATTTTGACATTACTAATAAAGTTGAAGAAAATATAAAGTATTATCAGCATTTGATATAATAAGGGAATGATTATAACTTTTGTACATAATTTTAAAAAAGTCACAGCAATCTATCAAGATTTTGTTGCGATTTCATCGTTTAATTCTTCAAAAAATATTCAAGAGATACTTTTTGATTTTGCGCAACGATTTCCTGATGCTCATTTGCTATGGGTTCATGAGTCTTTAGCAAATCAAGTAAATTACGATTGGTTGTTGGCTACTTCAAAAAACCAAGTGATGTATTTTTTTAATCCCTCTGAAATTGAGTTTTTATCAGAAAAAGTGGGTTATGTTGAACCATCTCCTTATATAAAAATCAATAAAGAAATTAATTACCCTAGTTGGCAGGCTAGTGTTTTTGTAGGTTGTATTTCTGCTAAAGATTTTGTTTTTTTTGGAGGTTCATTTCTGCAGAATAAATTTAGTTTTGGTTATTTTTTAACCATCATGGCAAAGATTGGTCATCACAATGGATTTAGAACGTATTCTAATCCAAGTTTGCTTCAAACACCTGCTAAAGTCAAACCTTATGTTGGCACTACACAAGAACTTTTTAATTGGACGGCTCAATATTATGGTTTTTCAAAGTGCCTTCAATTGTTTTTGTTGTTTGTCTTATATGAAAAACAATTCCCTGTTTTTGCACTGTTAAGTGTAAGTTTTGTAAAGCTATTAGTTTTGGATGTAAATACTATAAAAACCGCGCAAGAAATTTCAACTGTTTCTTTAAATGAAGTTACTCTTGATGTTTTGATTCCTACTATTGGGCGAAAAAAATATTTATACGATGTGCTTTGTGATTTAAAGGCCCAAACTAAAATTCCAAACCGAGTAATTATAGTAGAACAAAACCTAGTTATAGGTAGTGAATCTGAATTGGACTATTTGAAAAATGAATCTTGGCCATTTGAAATTGTACATCATTTTATACATCAAACTGGTGCTTGTAATGCTCGGAATATTGCTTTGAAAGCCGTGCAAAGCGATTGGGTTTTTTTTGCAGATGACGATATTAAATTGACCTCAAATTTTATTGAACAAACTTTTGATGTTATTTTAAATACAGGTGAAAAAGCGTTTACTTTGGCTTGTTTTAAACCCAATGAAAAGCCTGTTTTTAATACAATAATGCATTGGGATACCTTTGGCTCAGGATGTAGTATTGTGAACAAAGAAGCGCTTGATGGGTTGCGTTTTGATATGCGTTTTGAAAATGGATTTGGTGAAGATGCTGATTTTGGTATGCAATTGCGAAATAAAGGAGTAGATGTTTTATATTTACCACAGCCTCAGATCTTGCATTTAAAGGCTCCTGTAGGCGGATTTAGATCCAAACCAGTTTTGCCATGGGAAGATGAAATAGATCAACCCAAGCCTTCGCCAACTGTAATGCTTTTTAAAAATATATATCATACAAAAGAACAGTTATTAGGCTATAAATTGAATTTGTTTTTCAAATATTATAAGAATCAATCGATAAAAAATCCGTTTAAGTATTATAAATCCATGCAAAAACAATGGGAAATAAGTGCTAAATGGGCCGAAATATTAAAATCACAATCAAGATAGTATGCAATTTACTTTAATCATTTGTACTTACAAGCGAGCACAACCTTTATTAAAACTTTTGTTATCGGTAAAAGAACAAACATTATATCCAACTGAGATTTTGATAGTTGACGGTTCGCCTGATGATTTAACGAATGATATGTTGTTGCAAAACACATTTGAAAAAATAAAGTATTTTAAAGTTTCAGAAAAGGAACGAGGGTTGACTAAACAACGTAATTTTGGGATTGCTAGAGTACAAGATGAAAGTGAAATAGTTTGTTTTTTAGACGATGATACAATTTTAGAGTCTAACTATTTTGAAGAAATAATTAAAGTTTTTTCAGAAAACAAAGATTGCGTTGGAGTGGGAGGTGTTGCTGTTAATGAAAACAGGTGGTTTGTTGCAAATCATGATATGAAATACAATTCGAAGCATTTTTTTCAGATGGAGGGCTATGTGTTGAAAGAGTCTTTAAGGAATAAGATTAGGAATTATTTTGGGTTACATTCTGATAAAAAACCAGGTGTTATGCCTGAATATTCTCATGTTAGAACTTGTGGTTATCCATTGACTGGCAAAAATTATGAAGTTGATTTGTTAATTGGGATGTCGATGTCTTTTAGAAAACAAATTTTCGATACCTTACGTTTTTCAACCTATTTTGAAGGTTATGGTTTGTATGAGGATGCTGATTTTAGTTTAAGGGCGTTGCGTTACGGTAAAAATTATATTTGTACCAAGGCTAGATTAGGTCATTATCATGATGCGGCTGGTCGCCCTAATAAATTTGATTATGGTGAAATGGTCGTTAGAAATGGTTATTATGTTTGGCGTGTTAAATATCCAAAACCATCTTTTAATGCAAAAATAAAATGGCATTTGATTACTCTATTATTAACCATTATTCGATTTACTAATGTTTTTACCACCTCTAAAAGAAAAGAGGCTTTTACAGAAACTTTAGGAAGAATTTCAGGATGGTTTACTTTATTTTTTAATCCTCCTATGTAATGTTGTATTTACTTAAAAAGAAAATTAATCGCAAGCTCAAAGAGTTTAGAGCAAACTACCAACATGTTCGTTTTTATAAGGGAACAGAAGAAGTGCTGTTTGTAAGTTTAAAACGAAATACCAAAGTAAGAACGTATTTGAATCTGTTTTTTAGATTGCGACAACATTACACACAACCTATTGTTATTGAGTTTTCCTTGTTTCGTTATTTTGTATTGGTTAAGTGGTTTAAAGAATTGGATTTTATTTATTTTTCGAAACCCTTTCAAAAGCCTAAGATTTATCGTTTGTTTTCACACCATAAGAATGCTGATTTTCCAGTAAATTTCAATTACAAAAAAGTGTATACGACTGATGAATATGTAAAAGAAGCTGTCCCTTATATAATGCATCCACGTAATTATTTGATTCCCGTACCAAGTTTACTTGATAAAAAAGTTGGTATAGTTATGAGTGGTAATTTTGAAGCCAAAATTTATGATTCTGATGCCATAACAAAAAACTTTCAATTGTTGAATCGATGGCAGATTTATAGTGAAATTATAAAACATAAGGCTGTTGTAACTTTAACGGGAACAGATTTTAAACAACAGTTGCCTTCTGGTTTTTTTGAAGATAAGTTTGTGGTGATGAAATGGCAGCAAGGGGCTATTCCTTCTGAAGAATGGCGTCATTATTTATCATCTGCTAAGTTTTTATTCTGTGCTCCTGGAATGACCATGCCTATGTGCCATAATGTTTTAGAAGCTATGTCAGTTGGTGTGGTGCCTATCATTAATTATGAAAATTGGTTAAATCCTACTTTAATAGACGAAAAAAATGCGTTACTTTACCAGTCTGAAGAAAGTATTCTTGATGTGATTGATAAAGCACTTGAAATGAATGATGCAGCATATGCTACACTTCAACATAATGTAAAAGAATATTATCGAGCTTTTTATAGTAGTTATGATTTTGAAAACAACAGATACAAAACTTTAATTTTGTTAAATGAAGATAGCAAAGACCTTAAATAAAAGATACCAGTACATTGTTAGAAGATATCAATCTTTTAAAACGAATCCTTTGACTAAGTCAAATCCTATTTGGGCATTAGTGAAGTATTTGTATATTAATTTTTTACTGTATGTGTTAAAAAGGGAAGTTACAATAACTTATCTCAACGGAATAAAAGCAAGGGTTAAAAAAGGTGATGGTATTGTAGGTAATTACCACTCTGGCTTGCATGAAGCTTCTGATTCTATTTTTTTAATGCAATTATTGCAAGAAGGTGATTTTCTTTTGGATATAGGTGCTAATGTAGGGCATTATACATTGCTTTCTGGGTTGTATTCGAATTGTAAAGTTGTTTCTATTGAGCCTATTCCAGGTACTTTTGATCGCTTGGCGGCTAATGTAAAATTAAATAATTGGAAATACGCTCCTGAATTGTTGAACATTGGATTGTCTAATGAAGCTGGAGAGTTGGTTTTTACTAATCAACAATTTACGACTAATAAAGTATCTACTAATGGTCAAGGCATTAAAGTTAAGGTCAAAACATTGGATGAAATATGTGCTGTAAAAACGCCTGATTTCATTAAAATTGATGTGGAAGGATACGAATGGTTTGTATTGAATGGCGGACTAAAAACGTTGTCAAATGATACCCTTAAATTAATTCTAATTGAATTGAATGAATCGGGTAAAAATTTTAATATCCAAGACGAACAAATTATTGCTCTATTAAAAGAAAAAGGTTTTCTGCCTTATGTGTATGATTTGGATACTCACACATTTAATGAAGTTAGTTCTAAAAATACCAATCAGTTTAATACCTTATTTATTAAAGATTTAAGTTTTGTTGAAAATAGGATAAAAGAAGCCTCTTCTAATGAGTTGCCTCATTAGTGGTTTTTAAGTATAACGTGTTTATATTACTTTTTTAAATAGCTAAAACAAGAAATATAACGCTTAGTTATTGATGCTATTTATACTTGAAATAATACACTTATGTAATTCAATACTATTTAATTCGTCTTTTAGAATATAGTCTGAAGCTCCAAGAGAAATAGTATTTAAAGCATATTTATAATCAGAATACCCTGTTAAAACTACCACTGGAGTTTTTTGTGATATTTGCAAAACTTCTTTAACTAAATCGGTACCACTTTTATCAGGTAATGTTAAATCTAAAAAAACAACATCAAATTCATTTATGTTATCAGACATATTTTGAAGTTGGCTAAAGCGTTCAATATGTTTTATTTTAGGCTTTTCAATCTTTTCATGAATGTATTCTTCAAAAAGAAAATAATCTCCTAGATTATCTTCGATAACTAGAATGTTGTAGGTTTTGGGGTCTTTCATTCTTTTATTTAAAATTAGGGAGTTTACATGTTTCAAACCAATAAGTGCTTAATGAATTAATGGTTTGAAAGAAATCATTAATATCGGAGGGTTTCGATATGAAACTATTTGCATTATTGGTAAAAGTTGAATTTATATCACTTATGGATGATGAAGTAGTTAACATTACAACTGGTATGTGCTTTGTTTTTTCGCTTTCTTTTATTTTTTTTAATACTTCATGTCCATTAAGTAATGGTAAATTAATATCAAGAAGAATCAAGTCTGGCAGTTGTTGGTTGTTATACGTTTCAAAAAGTAAATGAATTGCTTCTTTTCCATTTCGTGCTACTTGTATTTCTGTTTTGAAATTGCATTCTTCAAAAGCTTCGAGTGTTAGAATAATATCTCCTTCATTATCTTCTACGAGTAAAATTTGGTAATTTTTCATAATCATTCGGAGTTGTTTGGGGTTTTTAAAGTATAAAGGTACACATTTTTGATTAAATAGTGTTAATTTTATCAATATTTCTTACAAATTGTGTTAACAGCATTTATTTGTTTTTTGGAACTTTAAAGTAAAATGTACTGCCAATATTTTTTTCAGATTCTACCCAAATGGTTCCGTTTAAATTTTCTACTAATTTTTTTACAATGGCTAATCCAATTCCACTTCCTTTAATTTCGTCATTGTTATGTAGTCTTTGAAATAGAATAAATATTTTTTCTAAATATTGATTTTCAATTCCTATGCCATTGTCTGAAATTGCAAAAGTGAAGTTCTTTTTTGTTTCGGAGATTAATTTGACACTAATTTGGGGAGCTTCATTATTTTTAGAATATTTGAAAGCATTGCTAATTAAATTATGGAATATTTGAAAAATTGTTGATCGGTAAGAAAATACTTTTGGTAAATTTTCATAGTTTATTTTACCATTTGGATATTCAATTTCATAAAAGCCCTTAATTTCAATCATTATTTCATTCAAATCGATATACTCTTTTTGGTCGGTGTGTTTACCTACTTTCGAGAATTCTAAAATATCTAAAATAATTTTTTTCATTCTTTTTGCACCATTTACAGCAAAAAATATGTATTTCTTTCCTTTTTCATCTAGCGAGTCATTGTATTTTTTTTCTAGAAGCGTTAAAAAACTCGTTATCATTCGAAGCGGTTCTTGTAAATCATGAGAAATTATGTAAGCAAAGTGTTCTAGTTCTTT
>JBILST010000254.1:0-3427 GCA_044371865.1 Flavobacterium sp. | reverse complement strand
ATGATGCAACAATTATTTGTGGAAACACAAGCTTTGTTTTCTGAAAACTTACCCAATTATCTTTTAGACGAATTAAAATTGATTCCTAAAAATGCCGCTTTATTCAATATTCACTTTCCAAAGAGTCAAGATTTGTTGGCAAAAGCGCAATTCCGATTGAAGTTTGAAGAATTATTTTTCATTCAATTGCAATTGATTACGAAGAATCTCATTCGCAAACACAAAATCAAAGGAATGCCTTTTGAGCGTGTAGGTGAAAATTTTACCGATTTTTATAATAATCATTTACCTTTCGACTTAACTAATGCTCAAAAACGAGTGCTAAAAGAAATTCGAAACGATTTAGGAAGCAATGCTCAAATGAATCGTTTATTGCAAGGCGACGTGGGTTCTGGAAAAACAATTGTAGCGTTAATGTGTATGCTTTTGGCAAAAGATAACGGATTTCAAAGTTGTATGATGGCACCAACAGAAATTCTAGCTAACCAACATTTCAATGGAATTACCGAATTACTAAATCCCGAAACTTCGGGACTTAATATCAGCATAAAAATACTAACTGGTTCAACCAAAACAGCAGAGCGAAAAATCATCCATGAAGCTTTAGAAAACGGCACTTTAGATATCTTAATTGGAACTCATGCTTTATTAGAAGATAAAGTACAATTTCAAAATTTAGGTTTAGCAATTATTGATGAACAGCACAGATTTGGTGTTGAACAAAGAAGTAAGTTGTGGGGTAAAGCATCCCCTAACCCCGAGAAAAGAGTTGAAACAGAACGTGTATTACAAAAATACCAAACAGCACGACCTTCAACTTATGCTCTTTTAAAGGAACTTAAGAAAGAAAATAAAATAAACAGCACCCAAGCAGAAAATGTTCTTTGGGAATGTTTAAGAAATAAAAATCTAAAGCATAAATTTAGAAGACAACATGTAATTGATATTTTCATTGCTGACTTTGTTTGTTTAGAAAAAAATCTAATAATTGAAGTTGATGGTGGTTATCACAATACTCCTGAACAGCAAGAAGCCGACGAATTACGAACCCAAATATTAAATGAAATTGGTTTTAAAGTAATTCGATTCACTAATGAAGAAGTCATTAATAATACGGAAAACACACTAAAAAAAATATCCGCAATCTTGGAAAGCCTCCCTTCTGGGGAGGTTGGTGGGGCTACTATTCCACCTCACGTTCTCGTCATGACCGCTACTCCTATTCCACGAACCTTAGCAATGAGTTTGTATGGCGATTTGGATATTTCCGTAATAGATGAATTGCCGCCTGGTAGAAAACCTATTCAAACCGTACATCGTTATGATTCGAACCGATTAAAAGTTTGGAAATTCTTAAAAGATGAAATTGCCAAAGGTCGACAAGTCTATATCGTATATCCGTTAATTCAGGAATCGGAGAAGATGGATTACAAGGATTTGATGGATGGTTACGAAAGTATTTCTAGAGATTTTCCTTTACCACACTATTCTATTTCCATCGTTCATGGTAAAATGAAACCAGCTGATAAAGACGAAGAAATGCGTCGCTTTTCAGAAGGAAAAACCAATATTATGGTCGCAACGACTGTAATTGAAGTTGGTGTAAATGTACCCAATGCTTCTGTAATGGTGATTGAAAGTGCAGAACGCTTTGGATTATCACAATTACATCAGTTACGCGGTCGTGTAGGTCGTGGTGCTGAACAAAGTTATTGCATCTTAATGACAAGTCACAAATTGAGTAACGATAGTAAAATCCGAATGGAAACGATGGTTCGTACGAATGATGGCTTTGAAATTTCGGAAGTCGATTTAAAATTGCGTGGTCCTGGGGATATTATGGGCAAACAACAAAGCGGTGTGTTAAACCTTCAGATTGCTGATTTAGTCAAAGACAAAGACATTTTGCAATTAGCACGTCATCATGCTATCAAACTCTTAAAAGACGATGCGCCAATGGAAAAACCAGAACATGCAAAACTTCATGAAGCTTTTATTGAAATCAGCAAAAAGAAAACTATTTGGAACTATATCAGTTAGTTCTTTTTGAAACATTTCCCCTTTTAAACTTTTAAACAACTAAACTTTTAAACATTTGTACCTACAACTATGTTAAATATATCGTAAGTTTAAGTTGAAATTATACTGTAAAAGTTAACTTTGTACCTATATCATTTAGTATCACATCATATTATGAAAATAAAAACGATAAGCATCACGCTAATTACTCTAACTCTATTAGGTTTAATTGGATATCGAATTACGAAAAACAGTGAAGAATCTGAAAAAGGTGGCGGAAAAGGAGATAAAAAACCACCTATGATGGTTGATGCCATAGTGGTTTCGGAAAGTGATTTTGCGAATACGATTTCGCTCTCCGGTTCTATTGAAGCCAATGAAAATGTGGAAATTAGAAGTGAAGTTTCAGGAATTGTAGAAAAAATTTATTTCACAGAAGGAACTAACGTTAGCAAAGGTCAAGTTTTATTAAAAGTAAATGATATCGAATTACGTGCACAACTTTCGCAAGCTCAAACCCGTCAAAGTTTAGCTTCTGAAAATGAAAGAAGAGCGAAACTACTTTTACAAAAAGAAGCCATCAGTCAAGAAGAATACGAAATTGCAAGTGCCGAATTCAGAAGTTTAAAAGCACAAACCCAATTAATTCAAGCACAAATTGCAAAAACAAGCATAAGAGCACCCTTTTCGGGTAAAATTGGATTACGAAATATTTCTCCAGGAACGTATGTAACGCCTACTACGCTAATCACTAAATTGGTAAGTGCCAATCAAGTAAAAATTAGTTTCTCAATTCCTGAAAAATATGCTTCTGAAGTGGAAAACAACTCACCTATTCAATTTACGATTCCAAATAATTCTGAAAAATTCACAGCTAAAATTTACGCTATCGAACCTGAGATTGAAACTTCCACTCGAACACTAAAAATCAGAGCGATTGCTGAAAATCCAAATGGAAAATTATTAGCGGGAACCTTTGCTACTATTGAACTTCCATTAAAAAATATCAAAGGAGCGATTCAAATTCCTTCCGAAGCAGTTGTTCCTGTTCAAGACGGAAAAGTGGTTTATATAGCTAATAACGGAAAAGCAAAAGAAGTAAAAATTGAAACTATCGTAAGAACAGATAAAAACGTAATCGTCACGCAAGGCGTAAAATCAGGTGATACAATTCTAACTTCTGGCGTTATGGCTTTGAAAGACGAAGCCGATATTAAAGTTAAAGTAAAACAATCGAAACTTCCAACTTCTAACTTCTAACTTACAAATGAGTTTATCTACTTTAAGTATAAAAAGACCCGTATTTACCATTGTAATCAATTTGTTGATTATCCTTTTTGGTATTTTAGGATTTAGTTATTTGGGTGTTCGCGAATTCCCATCGATTGATCCTGCCGTAATTAACGTT
>JBILST010000253.1:0-3434 GCA_044371865.1 Flavobacterium sp. | reverse complement strand
TACGCGTTTCATGAATAAGTCAGAAGTCCACATTGCGAAGAATAAATCTCTAGCACGCATTTCTTCTTTTCCTGTATTCTTTTTCAAATCTAAGAATTCGAAAATATCCGCATGCCAAGTTTCTAAATAAATTGCAAAACTTCCTTTACGTTTTCCTCCACCTTGATCTACGTAACGAGCTGTGTCGTTGAAAACACGTAACATTGGAACGATTCCGTTTGAAGTTCCATTTGTGCCACGAATGTATGAACCTGTTGCACGAACATTGTGAATTGCTAAACCAATTCCTCCCGCTGATTGCGAGATTTTAGCCGTTTGTTTTAACGTATCGTAAATCCCATCAATACTATCATCTTTCATGGTTAACAAGAAACAAGATGACATTTGAGGTTTTGGAGTTCCTGCGTTGAATAATGTTGGAGTAGCATGTGTAAAGAACTTTTTCGACATTAATTCGTACGTTTCAATTACAGATTCAAGGTCGTTCAAATGGATTCCAACTGCCACACGCATTAACATTTGTTGTGGACGTTCTACAATTTTTCCGTTGATTCTTAACAAATACGAGCGTTCTAAGGTTTTGAAACCAAAGTAATCGTAGTTAAAATCACGGTTATATATAATGTGCGAATTTAAAAATTCTGCATTTTCTTTGATTACTTCATATACCTCATCAGAAAGCAAAGGAGCTGCCTGATTGGTTCTTGGATTTACATAATGATACATTTCACTCATCGTTTCCGAGAATGATTTGTTGGTATTTTTATGTAGGTTAGAAATTGCAATACGAGCCGCTAGTTGGGCATAATCTGGGTGTGTAACCGTCATGGAAGCTGCGGTTTCTGCTGCTAAATTATCTAATTCTGAAGTGGTAACACCGTCATATAATCCTTCAATTACACGCATTGCCACTTTAACAGCGTCTACCATGTCATTTAATCCATAACATAGTTTTTTAATTCTATCGGTGATTTTGTCAAACATTACTGGCTCCTTATGGCCATCTCTTTTTACTACATACATAAGCTTTTAAGTATTTGAAAACAGACAATCCCTTCTCTGCTTTCGGTTAATATTTATTGAACTAAAGCGCGAGTCTCCCGACATTTTATAGCGCTCTATATTTTTATTTGTTTTTAGAAATCAGCGTCGAAGCTAATTTTGCTTGATTCTGAATCTGAATTCATTACTCCTGCTTTTTGGTATTCCCCTACTCTCTTTTCAAAGAAATTTGTTTTTCCTTGTAAGGATATCATATCCATAAAATCGAATGGGTTTGACGAATTATACACTCTATCACAACCTAATTCTACTAATAATCTATCGGTTACAAACTCCAAATACTGTGTCATTAAGGTAGCATTCATTCCAATCAAACTTACTGGAAGCGACTCGGTAATGAATTTTCTTTCAATACGTAAAGCGTCAACAATAATTTCTGTGATTCTTGCTTTTGGTACTTTGTTTACGATGTGATTCGTATGTAAATGAACCGCAAAATCACAATGCATTCCTTCATCACGAGAAATTAATTCGTTTGAAAAGGTTAATCCTGGCATTAAACCACGTTTTTTTAACCAATAAATCGAACAAAACGAACCTGAGAAGAAAATTCCCTCCACCGCTGCAAAAGCAATTAAACGCTCAGAAAAACTTGGTGATTCAATCCATTTCAATGCCCATTCTGCTTTTTCCTTAATTGCTGGAAAAGTTTCAATTGCATGAAACAACTGATGCTTTTCTGCTTCATCTTTTACATAGGTATCAATTAATAACGAATAGGTTTCACTGTGGATATTCTCCATCATTAATTGGAATCCATAGAAAAATTTAGCTTCAGGATATTGTACTTCACTTACGAAGTTTTCAGCTAAATTCTCGTTTACAATTCCATCAGAAGCCGCAAAAAAGGCTAAAATATGCTTAATGAAATATTTTTCATCGTCACTTAATTTATTATTCCAATCATTTAAATCGGTATGTAAATCTATTTCTTCTGCTGTCCAAATACACGCTTCTTGTTTTTTGTACCATTCCCAGATATCTTGATGTTTGATAGGAAAGATTACAAATCGATCTTTGTTTTCTTGCAAAATAGGTTCCACTACAGCCATAGCTATTTGATTTTAAAAATGTTAATGATTGGTTAATTTGACTTATTTGAGGATTACAAAGTTTGTCATTTGAAACGAGAAAAGAAAGGCAAACTTATTCACAATTAGAGCAAGTTTTTAACAAACTGGTTTTTTGTCAGTAAAATAATATAGGTTTTTAATTTACTGAATATCAATAAGTTAAAAGCGGATGAAACAAGTGTTAAAACCTTGTAAGCGATTGAAAAATCAACTGCTCACAACGATTTTTATATCTTAAAAAAAGGATTATTTTTTTAACTCTTTTGCCACTTTATCTAATTCGTCAAACCATTGTTGTCCGAATTTTCTAATTAATGCTTCTTTGACAAATTGATATACGGGAACTCCCAATTCTTGTCCTAAAGCACAGGCGTCTGAACAAATATGCCATTTATGATAATTGACTGCTGAAAAATCAGAATATTCTTTTATTCGGATAGGATATAAATGACAAGAAACTGGTTTTTTCCAATCTACAATGCCTTGATTATAAGCCTGCTCAATTCCGCAAAGTGCTGTTTTTCCATCAAAAATTACATAAGCACAATCTTTTCCATCGATAAGTGGTGTTTCTAATTCTCCGAAATCAGACACTACATGGGTTCCTTGTTCTTCAATGGCTTTAACACCTTCTGGACGAAGAAAGGGTTTTACTTTTGGAAAAATTTCAGCTAAAATTTTGGTTTCTTCCTCATCTAAAGGAGCACCCGCATCGCCATCCACACAACAAGCGCCTTGACAAGCTGACAAATTGCAAACGAATTCATTTTCTAAGATTTCTTCGGAAACGATGGTTTTATTTAACTGAAACATATGGTAATTTATTTAAAGTGCAAAGATACGATTTTGAAGTTAGATTTTAGAAATAAGAATTTAGAAGTTTGGAACACAGATTTCAGAAATTTGAGAAATAGCAATAATTTTTTCACAGAGCAACACCGAGATTTTATGATTTTGATTGCCTTAAATAGAGGTAAACAGAGACGCTTTGCTTTTTTACTTTGCGAAAAAACATTACTCCCGAAGCTTCGGGATTTGCGTTTAAATCTTCTGACTACTTGAACTTATCCTTGATTTTGCCCTTGTAATTGATAATGTATCGTTAAATTAAAAACGTTCTAAACTCAATATCCTTATATTTGCACAAATATTCAGCGTTTTATGGAATTTGGAATTAATTGGAAAGACATTTTTACCATCAGCATGATTTTATTTGCTGTGATTGATATTGTAGGAAGTATTCCAATTATTGTTGATTTACGCAGTAAAATGGGGCATATTCAATCTGAAAAAGCTAGT
>JBILST010000252.1:0-3443 GCA_044371865.1 Flavobacterium sp. | reverse complement strand
CTAAAAAAGCAATATCTATTCAAATATTTATACTAAAAGAATTAGAAAAAACAGAAAATAAAGATGACAAATTAAGTGGCTATGTTTACAGAAGCATGAGTGCCGCTTTTGTCAAAGAAAAAGAATATGAAAAAGGAAAATATTATACTTTAAAAGCAATTCCTTTTGCAATAAAAGATCCCGATAAATCAAATCTTACAGGACTTTATCGCAATTTAGGTTTTTTTTACAACAATTTAAAAGACATAAATAAAGGTATTTTTTATTATGAAAAAAGTTTAAAGTTGGCAGAAACAATAAAAGACACCAGCTATATAGCAAGCTGTTTGCAAGATTTGTCAACGATTTATATCGACAATAAAGAATATAAAAAAGCATATGTAAATGTAGAACAAGCAATAATGTTGAACAAACGCACTAATGACTTTGCTCAGCTTGCAGAAAATTATTTGAATCTACATCAACTACTAAAAATTTTAAAAAACAACCAAAAAGCATATCATTATTTAATTAAAGCACACAATGCCGCTACAAAAGCTAAAAATCTAAAGATACAATTTGCAACGACCGACTATTTATATATTTATTATAAAAAAACTAACCAGTCAGATTTAGCATTAAAATATTTAGAAGAGCATATCGCTATCGATAAAATCATCAATAAAGAAGAGAACAAAAACGCAATGCTCAAAGCCGAATTCCAATACGAAACCGAAAAAAAGGAAGCCCAAATAAAAGATTTATCTCAACAACAAAAAATATCCGAACTCGAGAACAAACGCCAAAAAACAACTTTAGGTTTATTGGTTTTAGGAATTATTTCAGCATTAATCACAAGTTTTTTACTTTTCAAACGCTACAAAACCAACAAACAAACCGAGCTTTTAAAATCGCAAATAGACAAAACACAAGCCGAAAATCAAGCTACCGAAAGTGAATTGAAAGCCCTAAAAAGCCAAATGAATCCGCATTTTATTTTTAATGCTTTAAATTCTATTCAAGAACAGTTTATGTTTGGTGATAAACTAGTAGCCAATGAACAAATGGGTAATTTCACGTCGCTCACGCGTCAAATATTGTCAGTTTCTGGTAAAAAGAAGATTCCATTATCATTAGAAATTGACATTTTAACAAAGTATCTAGAATTAGAAAAAATGCGTTTTGAAGAAAACTTTGAATACACCATTTCATTTGCAAAAAATATTGACGATGAATATATAGAATTACCTCCCATGCTAATTCAGCCATTCGTTGAAAACAGCATTAAACACGGTTTATTACACAAAAATGGAAATAAGAGAGTTATTATTAATTTTTCATTGAACAAAGAAGAAGCATATTTAGTTTGTACCGTTGAAGATAACGGTATAGGTAGAAAAAAATCTGCAGAAATCAAAGAAAAAAACACGCATAAATCATTTTCAACAGAATCAATTTCTCAAAGATTAAAATTACTTAATGATAAAAACGATAGTGTAATTTATGAAGATTTAACTAATGAAGATGGAATTGGCAGTGGCACAAGAGTTATACTAAAAATTTATTTGTAAATTTGCTTTTCATTTTTGAATTAACATTAAATGTACGAAAAAACATATCCAAGCAAACGATTCAATATCACTTTAGATTTTCTAAAAAAACATATCAAAACTTCTGAAACCATTTTTGATTTAGGCGTTCCCAATCCTTTTTCTAAAATTATGGTTGATAATAGTTATACTGTTATTAACACAAAAGGTGAAGACATTGACAATGATCAATCGGCTCTTCAAGAGGAAAATTACGATGTGTTTACAGGTTTTGAAATTTTCGAACATTTACTAAATCCTTACACTGTTTTACAAAACGTAAAAGCAGATAAAATTTTGATTTCGATTCCTTTGCGTTTATGGTTTTCGCCAGCTTACAGAAGCAAAACGGATATGTGGGACAGACATTATCACGAATTTGAAGATTGGCAATTGGATTGGCTTTTGGAAAAAGCAGGATTCAAAATTGTTGACAGAGTTAAATTCACACATCCAGTTAAAAAAATTGGTTTTAGACCTTTGTTGAGATGGTTTACACCGAGATATTATTTGGTATACGCGGAAAGAGAAAAAAGATAAAAGAACATAGAAAATAGATTTTTTCTTATGAAATATTACATTATCATTCCAGCCTACAACGAAGAAGCTTTTATAAGTTTGACTTTGCAATCGTTAGTAGAACAAACCGTTTTACCAACAAAAATTGTGGTAGTGAATGATAATTCCACGGATAAAACTCCAGAAATAGTTTTGGCTTACGCCGAAAAGCATCCGTTTATTACTTTAGTTAATAAAAAATCTGATGCGATTCATTTGCCTGGAAGTAAAGTAATCCAAGCGTTTCATGAAGGAGAAAAACACATTGATGATAATTACGACATCATTGTAAAAGTAGATGCTGATTTGATTTTCCCAAACAACTATTTCGAAACCATTATCAAACATTTTGAATCTGATGAGAAAATTGGAATGGTGGGTGGATTTTGCTATGTTGAGAAAAACAATGAATGGGTTTTAGAAAACTTAACCGATAAAGATCACATACGTGGAGCCTTAAAAGCGTATCGAAAAGTAACCTACCAACAAATTGGCGGATTAAAACCTGCTATGGGTTGGGACACGGTTGACGAATTGCTTTGTAAATTCTACAATTGGAAAGTCGTAACTGATGAAAGTTTACACGTAAAACACTTAAAACCAACAGGCGCTAGCTACAACAAAGCCGCACGTTACAAACAAGGAGAAGCTTTTTATAGTTTGGGTTATGGATTTATTATTACCGCAATTTCGTCATTGAAATTGGCAATGCGAAAAGGAAAACCACTTTTATTCATTGATTATTTAATGGGTTTTTGGAAAGCAAAATCATCTGACAAACCTTTATTTGTAACACGTGAGCAAGCCAAATTTTTCAGAAACTACCGCTGGAAAAAAATGAGAGAGAAGTTGTTTTAATACAAATATTTATGAAATTTACTCATTTATTTTTTCTGCTTTTTTTTATTTCGAGCATCGCTCAATCAAAGAAGTTAACTATTTCAAAAAAATCAAAAACACCTATACCTGATGCTTTGCTTTTAATTGAAAACACTCCAAGATATATAACCGATAGCACAGGAACCGTTTATATCAAACCTTCTGATTATAATAAAGAAATAACTATCCGACATATAAATTGTAAAATACAAAAATTCAATAATTGGATTTCTCAAGATACATTATTTTTAGAAGAAGAACTCACTCAACTTAATGAAATAGAAATAGTTTACAATAAAAAAAAACAAAAAGATGCTAGATATTATCCTAAAAGCTCTCTAAAGAATATTTTACCCGAAAATTTCGGAAAAAGTGGTTCATTAAATAACAATATGGAGTTAGCTCTATTTTTTCCGAATGAAAACTACAAAGATAAAA
>JBILST010000049.1:0-11633 GCA_044371865.1 Flavobacterium sp. | reverse complement strand
GGAAAGTGGTACGCCTTTGAAAAATACAGTGACTATTGGTGAAGACAAACATAAAGCTAATTTTGCTGATGCATCAAAATCAGGCAGAATTGTAAATGCTTATAATGCCTTAGTTTTAGCGGCTAAAATGGCTAAATAACAGCCGAAAAGAACTACATAACTATTTCAAAATCCTACAAGATATAAGCTGTCTTGTAGGTTTTCTTTTAAAAAACGAATATGAAAAAATTATTGTTTTTAAGTTTAGTTCCCTTCTTATTGTTTGGGCAAAACAATCCAAATCCAGGCTATTGGCAACAACACGTTGATTATAAAATGGATGTGAAAATGGATGTGAAAAAATTCCAATATACCGGAAAACAAGAAATTGTGTACACCAATAATTCAAATGATACCTTACATAAAGTGTATTATCATTTGTATAATAACGCTTTTCAACCTGGAAGCGAAATGGATGCGCGTTTACAATCGATTTCAGATCCAGATAAACGCATGGTGAGAACCTTTAAGAAAGAAGGAAAAGACATAAAAGAAAGCAAAATCAGCACCTTAAAACCAAACGAAATTGGCTATTTAAATATCGCTAATTTCAAACAAGATGGGGTTGCAGCAACCACAAAAGTAGTAGGAACTATTTTAGAAGTTACGTTAGCAAAAGCTATTTTACCAAAACAAAAAACCACCCTTTCTTTAGATTTTGATGGCCAAGTGCCGTTGCAAATTCGTCGTTCGGGAAGGATTTCTGAAGAAGGCGTTGCTTTATCAATGACCCAATGGTATCCTAAATTATGTGAATATGATTTCGAAGGATGGCACGCTAACCCATACATTGCAAGAGAATTTCATGGTGTTTGGGGAAATTTCGATGTAAAAATTACCATTGACAAAGCTTACACTATTGGTGGAACAGGTTATTTACAAAACAAAAACGAAATTGGTCACGGTTATCAAGATGCGGGTGTACAAGTGGTTTATCCTAAGAAAACCAAAAATTTAACTTGGCATTTTTATGCGCCTAACGTGCATGATTTTGCTTGGGGAGCCGATAACGAATTTATTCACGACATGATTTTAGGTCCAAATAATGTGGAATTGCATTTCTTGTACAAAAACAAGAAAGAAAATTTAGAAAATTGGAAAAAAATGCAACCTAAAACAGCAGAATTGTTAGCGTATTTTAACGAAAACGTAGGACCATATCCATACAAGCAATACTCAGTTATTCAAGGTGGCGATGGTGGAATGGAATATGGCATGTGTACCTTAATCACTGGAAATAGAGCTTTCGGAAGTTTGGTTGGCGTAACCGCACACGAAATGGCGCATTCTTGGTTCCAATTTGTTCTAGCTACTAACGAAACCAAACACGAATGGATGGATGAAGGATTTACTTCGTACATATCTAATTTAGCCATGAACAAAGTGTTGCCTCCAAAAAAACCTGAAAATCCGTTTGAAGATTCTTATAAAAACTACATTTATTTAGCAAAATCAGGAAAGGAACAACCACTTTCTACGCATGCTGATCGATATGATTTAAACATGGCGTATGGGATTTCGGCTTATAGCAAAGGAGAAGTGTTTTTAGTACAATTGGGTTATTTAATTGGGCAAGAAAACCTAAACAAAACTATCAAACGTTATTACAACGAATATAAATTTACGCATCCAACACCAAACGATATTAAACGAGTGGCGGAAAAAGTTTCGGGCGCAAATTTAGATTGGTATTTATTAGATTGGACATTGACAACTAACACTATCGATTATAGTATTAAAGACGTTTCGGAAGCTAATGCAGCCAATACAAAAGTAACATTTGAAAGAAAAGGAAGAATGCCAATGCCATTAGATGTGATAGTTGAATATACCGACGGTACCAAAGAATTTTTCTACATTCCAAATACCTTGATGCGTTGGGAAAAACCAAATCCGTATGCTGGAATTAAAGGAAATGTATTAAAAGGTTGGGATTGGGCGTATCCTACTTTTACTTTTGAAATTGCAAAACCAAAAGAAAAAATAAAATCTATCACCATAGACCCAGAAAATATAATGGCGGATGTGAACAAAGAAGACAATGTTTTTAATCAAAAATAACAAAAAGCGACTTTAGAGTCGCTTTTATTGTGTTTTAAAGTTTAATAAATTCAAAAAATCAAGAATTACTTGTTTGCAATAATTTCGTTTAATATTTGTTTTATGTTCAACTGTTTTGAATCTGATATTTTTGTTGATTGTTCTGAAACCAATTCAATCCAATCTGATATTTTTGTTGTTTCCGTTGTTTTTATCCCCCAATACTCTGAAAGTTCAATTGCTGAAGTTTGAACCAGTGTTTCGAGAGCAAAATCTAAATTATCAAATAAATTTAAAAATATTCTAGGTATATTTATATATGTTTTTTTTCCAACTAATAAATCGCCTTTTCCTCCTGACGAAAATAAATCACGAATATTTGGAGTAACAATTCCTTCTCTAGTTACTAACCAAGCTGGAATTCTTTCAAATTTCTTCGGACTACTTCCGAAAATCTCTATAAAATAAACCATTATTTTAGTAATGATTTCTCTTTGCTTTTCTTTATCAATATTCTTCCACATTTTAATTGATAAGTTACTCATATTGTTATTATCAATCCACCAAAGTTGTTCGCCTGGTTTTAATTTGCTTTTATAATAATCAACAACATGACCTAAAGGATTTTCTTTTTTTCGTAAAGTATCATAAGGTGTTTCCATTTTATCGAAAATTGTCTTACCAATGGGCAAATTCATATCTATTAAATAACGTGGAGAATGTGTCACTACAACTTCCGATAAACATTCTTCATATGGACGACATTTAAATTCAATTGGATTTGCTAATTTTGCAAAAAGCATAAAAATCCTTTCAACATCGTTTACTCTTGTGCTTTCTAAAACACTATTCCCAGTAGTTCTCCAATGATTTTGAGTTGTTGTTTTAACTTCAATACCATAGAATTTTTTTGCAACAATGTCAGGAAATTTTTGACCTCCAATTACTTTAATTGAGTTTTCAAAAACTGTACCGACAGCCAATTCCGACATTACATCGCCAATGTATGGCTCAAGCTTATTCCCTTTAAGTGTAGAAATTAATTTTGAAGATTTTACTGCTTGAATATTTAATTCATCTAAAGTTGAATTTAACAAAATGTCAAATTCCTTTCTATTTGGTTCTGAATTAGCTGAAATAATCATAATTATTTTTTAAAGTATAAATCCCAAATTTCTTCAATTCTTTTCGCTAAATTGTATGCAAGAAGAGGTGGAACTGCATTACCAATTATTTTATAAGCTTGTGAAGGACTTACCAAATAAGACCCTTTTCTTCCATTTTTATTTTCTATTACAAAATCATAATCTGGTGGAAAAGTTTGTATTAATGCACATTCTCTTGGTGTTAATCGTCTTTCAATTAATCCCTTTGAAAGCTCACTATCTATTTTTCCTCCATTCTCTTTTGATAATCTTCTAAATTCAATATTTCCATGATGCTCTGCACGAATGGTAGGACTAATTCCGTTTAATTTTATTTCGGTTTGTCCTTGACAATGTGCTCCCATATATTTTGCTTTTGAATAGAATTTTTGCGATAAGTCATTAGTGTTATCTGGTTCTTCTAAAAAACTGAAAATCTCATTTAACTCAACAAATTTTTTTAAATTTTCTCCTTTAGCCGTGTAAGAATGAGTTGGTTTTGGGTATGGATTGTATTTTTCAGAAATTGTTTCTTTTTCTAATTCCGATAATGCTGTTTTTGTTAATTCTGATTTTTTTATTCCAATAAATATAACTCTTTCTCTAGATTGAGGAACACCATAATTTGCTGAATGTAAAACTCTTGGATTTAAAACTATATATCCATTATCGCCCGCTGATGAGAAATCGTTTTGAATAATTTCTTTTACGTTTTCAAGATTTACTAACCCCTTAACGTTTTCTGCTATAAATATTTTTGGCTTTGTTATTTCAATAACTTGCTTCATCCACATATAAAGTTGCCCACGAGTTTCTTCTGTCGGAGTAACTTCATCAATGATTTTTCCGTTATGATTTTTATGAGAATTAAATCCATTTCTTTTTCCAGCAATACTAAAATCTTGGCAAGGAAATCCGCCAGTTACAACATCAATATTTTTAGGAAAAACATTAACACCGCTTTGATGAAGCTTTACTAAATCTACAATACTTTGTGTATAAAACAAATCAGCATCTCTTCCTTTTTTTACAAAATGATTTACCCACGCATTTCGAGCATCATTTAAAATATCATTAGCAAAAACCGTTTTAAATTTTGTTTTCTTTAATTGAATAAATCCATTATTAAATTTTTTATCAATAAAATTAGGTGTTAATTTTTCATTTATTGATGATTTTAAAACTGAAAAACCCCCTTCGAAACCCAAATCCATTCCACCACAACCAGAAAACAAAGACAAAACATCAAGTGTGTCATTCTTTTTTTGTTTTAATACGTTAGTTTTATGAACTGGATTTACATAATATTTAAAATCTAATTGAGGTTCTTCAATAACATCAATTTCTGCTTTTTCTAGATAATTTGACTTCATAAATTAGATTTTTATTGGATGAGATTTGATGTATTCAATTTTTTCTTCAGCAACTTTTAAAACTCTACTTGCACAATCTTCATCGGCAATTTCGTAGGCAATTTTGTCACTCATAAATTGGACTAATAATTCTTCTTTATCAAGCTGTAAAATTTCTGCTATTTTTAAAATTAAATCTTTAGATGGTTTACGTTCATTGCGTTCTATCTTACTCAAAATCGCTTGGTCAATATCAACATATGCTGATACTTGACGGAGTAAAAGCCCGAGGTTTTCTCTTCTTGTTCGTATGATTTGCCCAACAGTTTCCATTTGATTTTTTTTACTTGACATTATTTGTCAAATATAATTTATTTTTTCAAAATAAATTAAACCATAAAATTCTGTTTTCAACAAAACCATGTTCATATATATTTATTCTTAACTCATAATTTTTAAGTAGTTTATCAATTCTGGGCTAATAATCCACCTGATAAATATCATAATTCACGTTTTTACAATGTCGTAATTTTAATGTGCTTAAAACGCAATTCAAAAATAATTACGCAATTTTAAAAATACAATATCATGAGCATTGTAACCAAAGACATTAGAAACGTGGTATTTCTTGGACATTCAGGTTCGGGAAAAACCACATTCATTGAGACCATGTTATTTGAAAGCGGCATCATTCCGCGCCGTGGTTCGGTAGAAGCACACAACACTATTTCAGACTTTACCGATTTAGAACACGAAAGAGAAAACACCCTTTACAGTCATTTAATGCACGCCAAATGGCACAACAATAAAATAAACATCATTGACACCCCGGGTTTTGACGATTTTATTGGCGAAGTGGTTTCTTCGTTAAAAGTTTCTGACACCGCAGTAATCCTTTTAAATGCAGCCTCTGGAGTTGAAGTTGGTACTGAAATCGTTTGGGAATACGTGCAAAACTATCAAACTCCTGCCCTATTTGTCATCAATCAAATGGATCATCCAAAAGCGGATTATGACACTACTTTAGAACAAGCCAAAAATCGTTTTGGTAGTAAAGTAATTCCTATTCAATATCCTTACAATTCGGGCGAAAAATTCAATAGTATTATCGATGTGCTTCGCATGACGATGTATGTTTTCCCAGAAAATGGTGGAAAACCTGAAAAAATGCCTATTCCAAATTTAGAACTATTAAAAGCAAATGATTTACATAACGCTTTGGTGGAAGCTGCGGCTGAAAACGAAGAAGGTTTAATGGAAAAATACTTTGAAAAAGGCAATTTAGACGAAGAAGAATTAGCAAAAGGATTAACCATTGCTTTAGCACATCAACAAATTTATCCAGTATTTTGTGCTTCGGGATTGAAAGATATGGGAAGCGGAAGAGTCATGGGATTTATTGATGATATTGCGCCTTCTCCTGCCGATAGACCTGCTAAAAAATTAGAAAAAAGTGGTGACTTAAAATGCGATGCTTCTGATAAAACCACCCTTTTTATTTACAAAACACTTTCTGAACCTCAAGTAGGATTGGTTTCTTACTTCAAAGTGCTTTCGGGCGAATTGAATGCGGGAGACGAATTAGTGAATGCTGATAATGGAGAAATTGAACGTCTAACTCAAATTTTTGTCACTGAAGGAAAGCAACGAACTGCAGTAGAAAAATTAGTCGCTGGTGATTTAGGCGCAACGGTTCGCTTGAAATATGGTCATTCAAACAATACGCTTAATGCAAAAGGAGTCGACAGAAAAGTTAGAAAAATGCAATTCCCAACTAGTCGCATTAGAAAAGCCGTTTCAACCGCCAATCTTGCCGATATGGAAAAAATGATTAAAGCCTTGCATCAAATTCAGGAAGAAGATTTAACTTTAAAAGTGGAACAATCTGCCGAATTAAAACAAACTATTATTCAAGGACAAGGACAATTGCATTTAGACTTAATTAAATTCCGTATCGAAAACGAAAACAACATCGAAATAGTATTTAATGAACCCAAAGTGCCTTATCGTGAAACCATCACAAAATCGGCAAAAGCTGAGTACCGTCATAAAAAACAAAGTGGCGGTTCGGGGCAATTTGGAGAAGTACACATTACCATTGAACCTTATTTTGATGATATGCCCGAACCACAAGGCGTTAACATCCGTAACAAAGAAATTGAAGAATTACCTTGGGGCGGAAAATTTGCATTCTATTGGTGCATAGTTGGTGGCGCTATTGATAATCGTTATGCAACTGCCATCAAAAAAGGTATTATGCATGAAATGACCGAAGGTCCGTTAACCGGTTCAAATTGCCAAAATATTAGAGTTTGTATATACGATGGAAAAATGCACGCCGTAGACAGCAACGATATTTCATTTCAATTAGCGGCTTCACATGCTTTTAAAATGGCGTTTAACGAAGCCAAACCTCAACTTTTAGAACCTTATTATCATTTAGAAGTGTTGTGTGAAGACAGCCACACAGGAGATGTGATGGGCGATTTACAAACCCGAAGAGCCATCATTCAAGGCATGGATACGGAAGGGCATTATCAAAAAATCATAGCAGAAGTGCCTTTGGCAGAACTAAAAGACTACGGTTCTTCTCTCCGTTCATTAACACAAGGAAAAGCGAAATTCAAATTGGAATTTAGTAATTATCAATTAGTTCCTTCACATATTCAGGAAAATTTAGTTATAAGCAATGCGTTACTTTCTGAAGTGTAAATCGAATTTTGTTATTGAAAAAGCTTCTTCATTATTTGAAGAGGCTTTTTTTATACCTTTGCCTCATGCAATTCACTTATCCCAAAAATGAAAAATTAAAAAGCAAAACTACTATTGATTTGCTTTTTTCAGAAGGAAATTCGGTTTCGAAATTCCCATTACGCTTGGTATATGTTGAAAACAAAGAAGAAAATGCCGAACTGATGAAAATGGGCGTTTCAGTTTCAAAAAAATATTTCAAAAAAGCGGTAGACCGAAATTATTTTAAACGCGTTTTGCGCGAAACCTATCGTTTAAATAAGCATCTTTTGATTAATAATTTGGAAAAACCTTATGCTTTTATGTTTTTCTATCAAACCAAAGAACGACTTTCGTATCAAGAAATTGAGGAAAAAACCATCCAACTTTTTCAAAAATTCAACGAACGGCAGAAGTAAATCTATCTTTTGGTTTAATTTTTGGACAATATTATTTACTTTCGTAAAAATGTATCAATACTTTTATTCATGAAACGATATTTCAATAGAAAAATAATTATTCCTGTTGTTGCGGCAACATTTCTCTTTGTAGGTGTTAGTTTCAAGAACGACTTTTTTGAAATTGCAAAACAAATTGAAATCTTTACTGGTCTCTTTAAGACCGTTAATCAAAATTACGTGGATGAAACCAATCCAGGTGAAATGATGGATAATGCGATAAAAAACATGTTGAAAGAATTAGATCCTTACACTGTTTTTTTTAACGAACAAGATGTTTTAAAATTCAAAATCAACAATACGGGTGAGTATACAGGTATTGGCGCCATGGTACAACGCAGAGAGGGAAAGGTGTTATTAAAAGAAATTTACAAAGGATTTCCAGCTGATAAAGCGGGTTTAAAAGCGGGTGATGAAGTAATTCAAATTGGTGATATTAATTTAAAAGAATATAAAGAAGACGCTTCGCAATTGTTTCGTGGCGCAAAAAATACTAAAATTGAAATTCAATACATTCGACAAGGAAAAACGCAAAATGCAACGATTGTTTTAGATGATGTTGAAATAAAAGCCGTTCCGTTTTTTGCGCTATTAAAAGATAATGTAGGATATATTGTACTTACTAAATTTACCGATAAAGCAAGTGCCGAAACCAAATCAGCATTGTTAGAATTAAAAAAACAAGGAGCTACTAAGATCATTTTAGATTTAAGAGGAAACCCAGGAGGATTACTTCATGAAGCAGTAAATATTTGCAATCTTTTTGTGGCTAAAAACGAATTAATTGTAACCACCAAATCAAAAAATACCAAATATAATTTAGAATATCGAAGTAAAAATGAACCTATCGATTTAGAAATTCCGTTGGCTGTTATTGTTGATGGAAAAAGTGCATCGGCTTCAGAAATTGTAGCGGGCGCCATTCAAGATTTGGATAGAGGGGTTATTTTAGGTTCAAGAAGTTTTGGAAAAGGATTGGTACAACGTCCATTAGATTTGTCTTACGGTACGCAAGTTAAAGTAACTATTTCTAGATATTATACTCCTTCTGGAAGATGTATTCAAGCATTAGATTATTCAAAAAAGGACGAAAACGGAAAAGCAATTAAAAAATCTCAAAACGAATTCAATGCTTTTAAAACCAAAGCAGGTAGAACGGTTTATGATGGTGGAGGTGTTTTACCTGATGTAGAAATTGAAGAAACGAAAACCGCCAGTATAACAGAGGCTGTAATTAAAACAGATGCCATTTTTAATTTTGCCACCCAATGGTATTTTAAAAATACAACCCTTGCGGGAATTCCCACTATTACTGATGTCGATTTTAATGCCTTTAAAGCCTATTTAAAGCAGGAAAAAATTAGTTTAGACACAGAAACATATAAAGCAATGAAAAATGTTTTAGAAACTGCTAAAAACGAAAAAATAGAGGCACAAATTGCAACTGAATACAAGCAATTAGAACAAGCCATTGAAAAAAACCAAGAAGTAGAATTGGATAAAAATAAAAATCAAATCAAAAAACTAATTCAAGAAGATTTGATAACCCGCTACCAATATAGAGAAGGCCTATATCAATTTTATGTAAAAGAAAATTTAGAAATTGGAAAGGCAATTTTACTTCTAAAAAATCAAACCCAATACAAATCGATATTAAAAAAATAAGATGACACGTTTATTTTTCCTTTTCTTTTTACTTTTTTCTGTGGTCTCTTTTGCTCAAGAAGAAGAAGAAGTACACTCTATTTTTTTTGAATTTGATAAATTTAATTTAAAAACAGAACAAGCCGATGCAGTAGTTGCGTTTGTAAGTAAAATTGATACTGCTCGAATTGAATCGGTTCAAATTTTTGGGTATTGTGATGACCGTGGGAAAGATGCATACAACTACACTTTATCAACCAACAGAGCCAATACGGTTAAAAACAAACTGATAGAGCGCGGAATAAAAAGTAAAATCATCATTACCTTGGAAGGGAAAGGCAGAATTATGCTAGATGAAGACATGCAAACTAATGTTCCAGAAGCGCGTTCTAAAAACCGAAGAGTAGATGTGGTGGTAAATTTTAAACCTATTGTAATTGAAGATTTAAAGATTCCAGGGGTTTATAGTACTATTAAAAAAGATAGAATTGTGGGCGATAGGATTTATCTCGACCACGTTTTATTTGAAAGAGGAAGTAGCCAATTGACCTATAAAGCTAAAAAAGAATTGGACCGAATAGCTCTAGAGCTTCACAAATACAAAAATATTCACTTCGAAATCCAGGGTCATGTTTGTTGCACGCCAACCTTCCAAAAAGAAGCAGTAGACCGCGACACTAAAAAACGCGAATTATCTATCAATCGTGCAAAACGAGTATATAATTATTTTATAATGAAACGCATCAGTAAAACCCGCATGACTTTTAAGGGTTATGGCAACACACAATCGTTAAAAAAAGGCAGCTCTTTAGACCGTAGGGTTGAACTTTTGATTACTAAAAATGATGTGGTTCCTGTGGAAGCTAAGAAGTAAAATTTAAGCTACCTTCTTTTATAAATTGGATTCAACCTTTACATTAAACAGCTAAAATTACTGATAAAAAATATTTGTTAAAAACATAATTGAAAATCAACAATATAACATTTTACATGTTAAATTATGGTTAAAACACAATATTTCATGCGAAAATTCGTTTTTTTTTCATCTTTGTTCTCGGTTAACCAAAAACAAAATACTAATTTTAAAAATTTAAACAAAATGAAAAAAATGATTTTTAGTGCAGTAGCACTTGTAGCGTTTTCATTTGCTGGGATGGCGAATGAGATTGAAGAGAAAAAGGTTGAGGTAGTAACAGATTGTTGTGCTATTTCAGATGCTGCATTTGATAGTGCAGTAAAAGGTGGCATCCATTGGTCTCAAGCACAATATATAGCATTAGCAGCATATAAAGCGTGCAATAATCAAAAAATCCAAAAATTATGAAAAAGACAGTAATAATTTTTAGTTTAATTCTAGTACCTTTTTTTGGTTTTAGTAATGAGAAAAAGAAAACAGTTAAAAAAATAGATGTTTGTACAGATGTTTATCGTGCTACAAGAGATGCTGCTCTTTCTGAAGGGTTTAATTATTCAAAGGCTCAGCAAATAGGAGCTGCTGCTTATTATACATGTAGAGGACTAACGAGAGTACAATAAAAAACAAAACTGCCTGAATAAATTTTTCAGGCAGTTAAAAATATAATCAAAATATCATGAAAAATCTACTTTGCATACTATTGTTTTTAATAAACTGCTATAATATAAAAGCACAAAATACAGTAATCAAATATTCTTATGAATCAAAGTTTACAAAAGAGCAAATTGAAAGCCCAGAATTATCAGCGGTTTTGAAAGATGTTCAAGCAAACGACAAAAATATTAATCTCGAACTGGTATTTAATGACACCATTTCATTATTTAGATATGTAGATGGTTTAAATGTAGATGATTTTAGCAATATTGCTAAAAGTATTTGCGGATGTGGACAACGTTATATTCAACATGAAAATTTCTATTATACAAATAATGATGAATTAATGATGGAAAAAAATAGTTATATAATTAAAGATACCATAAAAAAAAATTGGCAAATTACTAACGAAACAAAAAACATAGATGGTTTGTTATGTTATAAAGCAACACTCAATGAAATTGAAATACAACCTAATAACAAACCTTATGAACATAATTACATTGCTTGGTTTTGCCCATCTATTCCAAGTAGTTTTGGCCCAATTGGTTTTGGTGGTCTTCCTGGTACAATATTAATTTTAGAAACAAATTCTTCTGTTTTTAAAGTTAAAGAAATAATCAAAAACAACAATGAAAAAATTGTAAATAACTTA
>JBILST010000251.1:0-3452 GCA_044371865.1 Flavobacterium sp. | reverse complement strand
TAGCAAAAACAGAGTGAAAAGTTCCCATCCAAAGGTTTTTAGCTTCATTCGTTCCAACAATATCCGCGATACGTTTTTTCATTTCACGGGCAGCTTTGTTGGTAAAAGTTAAGGCCAAAATATTAAATGCATCTACTCCTTGACTCATCAAGTTAGCTATACGAACAGTTAACACACGTGTTTTACCAGAACCTGCGCCCGCAATTACAATCATGGGACCATCTTTCTGCAAAACAGGTGCTTGCTGTGCTTCGTTTAATTGGCTGATATAGCGCTGCATTTCTTTCATAGGATTCGATAACTTTTACTAATTTACAAAAATACATCATGAAAAGGGTTAATACAAGTTTTTAAAAAATTTAGATGTTGGATGTTAGATGATGGATGTTGGATGTTGGAGTTTAGAAATTTGAATTTGATTTTTGAATTTGATTTTTGAATTTGATTTTTGATAATTTTAATCTTAATTTGCGATGAAATTAAACCAACTAAAAATGACCATCGAAGATAAATTATTAGAAATTGCTGCTTATACTTTACCTGCTTTAATTACAGGAGGTGTTGCTTTTGTAATGATGCAAAAATTTTATAACAGTGAAGAAAGCAAACGCAAGTATGAATTATTGCGTGAAAACCAAAAACAGGCGTTACCAATTCGTTTGCAGGCTTATGAGCGAATGGTTTTGTTGTTAGAACGCATTAACCCAACACAATTACTACTACGAGTGGCTCCATCAGGAAAAAGTAAAGATGATTATGCAACGTTGTTATCGCACCATATTCAAACTGAATTCGAGCATAATTTAACACAGCAAATTTACTTAACGGCCGCTACTTGGGATATCGTATTGAAAGCAAAAAATAGTACGGTGCAAATGATTCGAAAAAATGCACTACGCGAAGATGTTGCCGATGCAGACAAATTAAGAGAAGCCATTATGATTGAGCTAACTGAAACCGAAGCGCCAAGTAATATTGCGATTAGCTATTTAAAAGAAGAATTGAAAAGAGTTTTTTAAATACAAATCCCGAGTTTTAGCTCGGGATTTTTTTATTTTTCGTTTAAAAACTTCAAATACAATTCTTTCATTTTTTCATCTGAAGTTGTCGCTAATCTTTCAACAATTGCTCTATATTCAGGTTTTTTAAGTAGTAAACGAACATTATCTCTAGCAAACTTGGTAAACTGCCATTTGTGATGGTTCGTAGCTAAAAATAAAGCTTCAATTACTTTAGGATTTTCATAATTAACTTCTAACAAAGTTTCTAAAGCATTTTGACGAATTGAACTTTCAAAATCTACTGAGGCATATTTTAGTAATTCATCAATACTAACTTCTTGATCGAATCTTGAATTTTGACCTTTTAGTATTTTTAATTTCAACCAAGTTAATTTTAAACTTTTATCGTTATTACCTTCAATACCTTTTGTTTGTTTCAAATATTTTTCAACCTCATCTGGAAAACTTTCACATAAATTAATCAATGCAATTTCTTTTGTTTGATACGAATTGTCATTTAGTAACGTTTCATATTGCGTTTTAAAAACTTCTGGAATTATTGGTGTGGATTCGGCAACCGCTCTTCTAACTAAAATATTGTTAGTGGCTAAAGCGGTTTCTAAAATGACTTTGCGCTCTTCAAAAGGAATATTTCGTGTTTGATATACGATGTATTGTTTAATCGGATAATACGCATCTGATTTTAGAATTTCTGTTAGTTCTGATAACGATTTTTTACTTTTCTTTAAGGCAAAATAATCTTGAATGAATTTATTTTTAGAAAGATAGTTTTGAGCGATTTCCATTTCAAATCCAGCTGTTTCCAACCAAACCTTTTTGAAATTCTCCACATCATAACCTGAAACATCCTTCACAATTTTCAAAAAATCATCCGTGTTTACATTCTTGTATTGGTATTTCTTTAAGTATTCTTTAACTGCTTTCTGAAAATTCTTGGCACCAATATCTTCACGCATGACATGCAATGCCCAAGCGCCTTTTTTATAAAACGATAACGAACTCGCCTTTTCATTCATCACGGGAATCGTATCTGTTTTGGATGCACGTTTTAATTGTTCGGCATAATCGTTTAATTCTTCGTAGAAATAATCATCCCCAAACAAATGACGTTCGGCCAATAAAGCATAATACGTAGCAAAACCTTCTTGCAACCAATGGTGTTTTCCTGATTGCGCCGTAATCAAATCGCCAAACCATTGATGCGCTAACTCATGTGCATTGACATTTATATAATTTCTGTCGTTAAAACCTATTTCATCTACTACAAAATCTTGTGCAAAAATCGTAGAAGTCGTATTCTCCATTCCCGCATACAAAAAATCACGAACGGGAACTTGTCGGTAGATGCCCCAAGGATACTTCACGCCTATTTCTTGCTCCAAATAATCGAACATTTCTATCGAATAGCGATAGGTGGGTTTAAATTTTAAAAAATCTTTTTTGTCTAAATAAAATTCTAACGGCGTTCCCGATTTGGTGGTTGCCGTTTGCTTTTCGAAATTTCCAATGGCTAGCATGACTAAATAAGAAGACATGGGGTTTTTCATTTCATATTCCCATAATGTTTTATTTTCATCCAATTTTACAGAAGCTACTTTCTTTGCTAAATTTCCATTAGACAATACATGAAATTTGTTGTCAAAATAAACACTTATTTTAAAAATTATTTTTTCATTTACATCATCAAAACTAGGTAACCAATGACTAGTGTAGCGCCCCTGACCTTGTGTCCAAATTTGCATATGCGCGCCTTTCCCAGTGAAGTAAAGTGTTTGTTTTGGTTTAGCAGAATATTTAAGTGTTACGGAATTTAATCCTTTTCTTAATCCATCATGTAAAATCAAATGAGTATCGGTTTGAGTATACTTCAACTTTTTATTGTTTGAGTCATTCAAATAAACGGCTAAAAAGTTCATATTTTTCGCATCAATTTTGATAGAATCTATCTCATTTTTAATTTCAAATAGGTAAGTAACATTTCCAGAAATAGATTGATTAGATGCATCTGGAAATAATAAAGCTTTACAACTTATAAAATCAACTTTATCAGTTTGTTGGGCAAAAGATAAATTAATGAAACACAAGGCTAAAAGAATACGAAACATCTTGATGGGTTTTAATATTATACGAATATAAACATTTTCAATTTCACAGATTTCTAAATTAACAAATTATAAACTATCTTCGCTAATTGAGAGAATAGAACTAAGAAGTTAGAAAATAGACTGAACACTTTTTACTGAACACCGAACACTTTAAATGAATTTACTCGAAACTCCCATAGAATATCTCAAAGGCGTTGGACCACAACGTGGCGATTTATTGCGCAAGGAGTTGGGTATTCATAAGTATGCTGATTTACTGAATTTATTTCCCAATCGTTACATTGATAGAACCCGTTACTACAAGATAAACGAACTCCAAAATAGC
>JBILST010000048.1:0-11671 GCA_044371865.1 Flavobacterium sp. | reverse complement strand
CCATTTCCTGATAACTACAAAAATTAAATTTAAATCACTTATTTTCAATTAGTTGAATTAAAACCAACAAATCAAACAAACTACCAAATTATAGTCTATCTTCGGTAAAAAATTATGTCCATTGAAAGACGGGTTATTTTAGTTGAAGAATTATTTCATAATTTAGATTTAGAAATAACCGAATTCCAATCGCATACCCAATTGAGTTGCGTTGCTGGCTGTGGTAAATGCTGTAATCATCCAGAACTAGATGCGTCACCCTTAGAATTTTTACCATGGGCTTTTCACTTATTTTTAAATGGTGAAGCTGAAAAAGTTTTAACCGCTTTAAATAAATCATCTGAAAACCGATGTTTTATCTATAATCCACTTTCATTGTTAGATAAAAATAAAGGAAACTGTAGCCAATACAAATACCGTGGCTTAATTTGTCGTCTTTTCGGATTTGGTGCTAATACTGATAAATATGGTCAATTGCGTTTGGCAACTTGTAAAATCATCAAAGAAGGACAAGCTGAAAACTACAATAAATCAACCGAATTAATCAATAAAGGCCTACCAGTTCCCATTTTTACAGATTACTACATGAATCTATCTCAAATTGATTTTCAATTGGGAAATGTAATTGTTCCCATCAATAAAGCACTCAAATTGGCGATTGAAGAAGTATTGCAATATTACGCCTATCGTCCCATGCCAAGTGGACATTTTAATTGTGCTTAACCAAATATTTTTCACCAATTACTTTTCGAATCGAAACAAAACCTATTTGATTCAATTCGATTTCGGAACGCTTTACCCAAATTAACTCCTGAATTTCGTCTTCAGCATTAATCGTCATAACATCTGATTTCAGTGGACATTCATAAAAAATATCCATTGTTCGATAGGGAACATTTTTGTATAAATAATTATTGGGAGACGTCGTGATATATTTTAACTCGCTAGTTGAAATTTTTATTCCTAATTCTTCTTTGATTTCTCTGCAAGCCGCTTCTTCGGCAGTTTCATTCGGATCTATGAATCCTCCTGGTAAATCCCATTTTCCTTTGTCTGGGTCTACATTTCTAACCGTAAACAAAACTTTGTCTTCAAACGTAAAAACAATCGCTACAGCAGCAGCTATGTTGTGATAATACGTAAAACCACAATCATCACACAAAAAACGACGATTATCTGGAAACGTAAAATGGTTTGAAGCACAGCTGGGACAAAATTTGAAAAAAGACATTGATTAGTGATTAGTGATTAGTGATTAGTGATTAGTGATTAGTGATTAGTGCAAATTTACTTTTTACTTTTTACTTTTTACTTTTTACTTTTTACTTTTTACTTTTTACTTTTTACTTTTTACTTTTTACTTTTTACTTTTTACTTTTCTTTATAACTATCTTTGCCACATGAAGCATGTAGTCATCATAGGAACCGTTTGGCCAGAACCAACTTCAACAGCAGCTGGAAGCAGAATGTTACAACTCATTTCTTTGTTTCAAAAGCAAGGTTATGAAATTACGTTTTTATGTTCGGCTTCAGCATCTGATTTTTCTTTTGATTTGGATACGATTTCGGTTAAAACCAAAGTTATTCAACTAAATGATAGTAATTTTGATACTGAAATTAAAGCTTTAAATCCGAATGTGGTACTATTTGACCGATTCATGATTGAAGAACAATACGGTTGGCGTGTGATGGAAAATTGCCCAAATGCATTACGGATTTTAGATACCGAAGATTTACATTTTTTACGTAAAGCCAGAGAAGAAGCTTTCAAACAGAATCGGGAATTGGTTTTTGAAGATTATATTTCAGCAACTTTTAAACGCGAAATGGCTTCCATCTATAGATGTGATTTAACATTACTGATTTCGGAATTTGAGATGCAATTGGCCACTGAAACGCTCAAAATTGACGCTACCCTTTTATATTATTTACCTTTTTTATCTGAAGAAATTCAAACAAATATTCCTTCATTTGAAGCACGAAACCATTTTGTAAGTATTGGCAACTTTTTACACGAACCCAATTGGCAAACCGTTTTAGCCTTAAAAAAATGTTGGAAATCAATTAAAAAGCAACTTCCCGAAGCAGAACTTCATGTTTATGGCGCTTATGTCTCGGAAAAAGCCAAGCAATTGCACAACGATAAAGAAGGTTTTCTAATTAAAGGAAGAGCCGAAAGTGTTGCCGATGTGTATTCGAAAGCAAAAGTGTTATTAGCACCAATCCCTTACGGAGCTGGTTTAAAAGGCAAATTATTTGAAGCAATGCAATTGGGATTGCCTTCAATAACCACAAAAATGGGAGCTGAAGCAATGAACGGAAATTTAGATTGGAACGGATTTATCACTTCAGATGAAGATGATTTTATAGAAAAAACTATCGAATTATATACCAATAAAAACGTTTGGGAAACCGCTCAAAAAAATGGTTATGAAATCATTGAAAAGCGTTTCAAAAAGGAATTATATGAAACTGATTTTATGAATCAAGTAGAAAATCTCAAAGAAAATTTAAATGCACATCGTAGCAAAAACTTCTTGGGGCAAATTTTGCAACATCAAAGTTTGCAAAGTACTAAGTACATGAGTAAATGGATTGAAGCGAAAAATACTATTTAATCAACGAAAAGTTTATAAAGAAACATTATAATAAGTCCGGGTAAAATTAAAAATAAACAACCAAATAAAACATCAGCTTTTGTCACTTTTCTGTTTTTTGGATATCCGTTACTACCACCAATATTAAAGCCTAAACCTTCCATACGACTTGGCATATAAGGGTATTCGCCTATCCATGGTTTTAAAATATTTTTTAAGAATTCATAACTCAATAAAACGATAATTGGAGTCAATCCTAATATTGTATAGTTTATCCATTTTGGATTAAAAAATATTAAACTATACAGAACTGAAAAAAAGAAAAAAACAATTGAAACAATAATTCTATTCTTATATCTATCTTTTTTCATTGTTTCAGCAATAAAGAAAACATATAAATAAACAATAAGAAAAATAATAAAATAGACTATTTCCAAAATTCAAAATTTAAATTACCCATGTATCGTTTCTGATTTCCCGTAGCTTTCAATCACTTTGGCTTCAAATTCTAACCATTCTTCCCAACGCTTTTTAACATCGTAACCTTCTTCTGCTAATTCGTGTGCAAATTGTAAAAATGAAGTATAATGATTGGCTTCCGAAATCATTAATTCTCTATAAAAAACAGCTAATTCTTCGTCTTTGATATTATCGGAAAGTACTTTAAAACGTTCGCAACTTCTGGCTTCAATCATTGCAGCAAATAACATACGCTCCACAATTAAATGCTTGCGATTTCCAGGTTTCATAAACTTGAATAAATCGTTTACATAACTGTCTTTTCGTTCTCGTCCTAAAACCCAACCACGAGCTTTGATGATTTCATGCACTTGCTCAAAATGATCTAATTCTTCTTTCGCAATTTTAGTCAATTCAGTAGTTACCTCTGTAAATTCAGGTAACATATTGATTAACATAATGGCATTGGAAGAAGCTTTTAGTTCACACCAAGCATGATCTGTTAGAATTTCTTCTAAATTTCCTTCAGCAATGTTAGCCCATCTTGGGTCGGTTGGTAATTTTAAACGAAACATATTTTTAAGTAAAAAGTGAAAAGAAAAAAGTAAAAAGTCTATTTTGACAAGTTTATAACTATTTCTTAAACCAAATCAATATTGCAAAATTATCGTATTTAAATTGAAATTCCTAAATTAGAAATATCCCAATTCTTAGCAAGATTATACTGAATATGTCCTTTTTCAATTTCTAGTGGGCAATCGAAGTTATTTGTGTACAAACTACCGGTTCCTAAACCTTGTGGCATGGGATTATTTAGGGTAAAAGTAAATTGGGTTATTGCATTCAATCCAATATTACTTTCTAAAGCAGAAGTAATCCACCAACCGATATTTAAACTTTCAGCAATAGAAATCCATTCTAAAGTTCCTTTGAATCCTCCTACTAAACTGGGCTTCAAAATAATGTATTGTGGTTGAATTTCTGAGAGTAATTCTTTCTTATTTTCGATTCCAAACACGCCAATTAATTCTTCATCTAGAGCAATCGGAAAAGGAGCTGACTTACACAGTTTTGCCATATTGTTAGTATGGTTTTTAGAAATTGGTTGTTCTATACTATGTAATTCAAATTCAGACAATTGATTTAATTTATTTAAAGCTTCATATAAACCAAAAGCACCATTTGCATCTACACGAATTTCAATGGTTTTTGCATCAAAATTTTGACGAATAAATCGTAATAATCCTAATTCTTTATTAAAATCGATTGCTCCAATTTTTAATTTTATACACGAAAATCCTTGCGCTAATTTTTCTTCGATTTGGGTTTTCATGAAAGACTCCTCTCCCATCCAAACCAAACCATTTATCAACATATTTTTTTTACCTTTTGTAAATTCTGAAGGAAACAAATCGAATGGTGTTTTTGAAGCTAAAGATAAAAATGCCATTTCCACGCCAAATTGAATCGAAGGAAATTCCATTAATTCATCCCACAATTTATCTTTTCCTAAATGAATATTTTGACAAACCCATTGTAATTTATCCTCGTAATCAGGTCGATCATCAAATGAAAGCGTTCTCAAAATACCACACTCACCTATTCCTGTTTTACCATTTTCTTGCAAAATTAAAAACCAAGTTTCTTTCTCGGTCATTACTCCTCTCGAAGTGCCGCTTGGTCTTTTAAAAGTAAGGATGTATTTTTTATAGGTTGCTTTCAAATTAAGGTTCAACGTTTAGGTGTTTATGAGTTTAAAAGTTTTATTTTAATCGAGTTTTCAATAACTCCATTATTTTCAATAAACCAGCTTGAGTTCCTTTAAAATATTCGTCTTTTTTGAAATAAGGAAAGAATTGATTTCGAATAATTTCTGATGTTTCTTCATCTGATAAAATTGGTGTAATTCCATCTCCATTTTGAATTCTTATTTGGCTATATCCTTTAGAAATCGCAATTAAAATACCATTCGATTTTTCTTTTTTTCCAACACCCCAAGTTCTGGCAATATGTAGTGTTAAATCTTCAAAATTTTCTTGAGAAACTTTCAAAGTATCTATCGTAACTATTGCTATTTCAACTGTTGTTTCTTTTTCAAAATCAGAAATAATTTGATTCAATTTAATCTCTTCTTCATCAGAAAATAAATTCTCATAATCATTTGTCCAGTTAAGTGGTTTAGGCAAATTATCCCAAAATACTTTTCTTAATCGCTCATTAGATTTTGCTTTTAAACTATCTACTTTATCTTTATAAATATTATCTTGAGCATTCGTTGAAAAAGCTAAAAGCAAAATTAAAATCTGAAATATTATTTTCTTAGTTGACATAAAATTATTTTGAAATTAATCTAATATCCTCAATATTTTCTTGAAATCATCAACATTCAAACCTTTTGATTTATAAAAATCTATATCAAATTTAGCCTGTTGAATCCATGAGGTTTTTACATCAATATTGTTACTCTTGTATTTTTTATGAATTTCTTTAGCCTCAGAAATATCTTCATTAAACACTAAAGCATTTGCATATTTTAACTGATACCAAAGTTGATTATTATCTAATTGAGTCGCTTTAAAATAGGATTCCTTAGCCTTAACAAATTGTTTAGTTTCTATATAAATATCTCCTAAAGCACTGTAATCTTTAGCTTGTGCCCATTTGTTATCTACAATTTCTTTTAAAATATAATCAATAGCTTTCTGATGTTGGTTTTTCTTATAAAAGTCCCAAGCTGTTTTTCTTTTAAATTCTAAAAAATCATTCATCTGTTTGGTGTTTTGAACTGCTTGAATCGCAAGATTTTGAATACTATTTGCTTTTTCAGATGGTAATAAATCTTTAAATTCCTTGTATTTATATTTTCCAATTATTAAATCTATAAATTCTCCAGAAAAAATTTCTTTTTTAGAAAGCGAACTAACAAAATCAAGTCTTGTAATTTCTGCTTCAAGTTCTTTCTTATTTTGTTTGGTCCAACCTCTACTCGCTTTATAATCCACCCAAGGCACTACTTCTAAAACGATTTTTTGATTCATGACCCAATTTTGGCTTTCGAATCCAAACCATAAATTAGGCAAATTGGTTAAACATAAAGAAGAAGACGAAATCAACTTGGCTTCTTTGTTTACTTTTTCTTTTTGTTCCCAGCAAGCTCTATCCGTTTTACCTTCTTTCAAAAACAAATTAGCCGCATTTGCTTCTTGAAATAAAGCAAACGTGCATTGATCATCTCCCGAAATAGCAGAAGTCAAATGTATTGCTCCAGCTGTTCCTTGACTTATTCCTGTTGGATCTGGAATAGCTTTTAAAACCGAAACCAAACTTGCTGTCAATTTTTGATTTTCATCTAAAACCGTCACTCGGTAAACAAATTCGGTAGTTCCCACAGGGAAATCTTCTGTTTTTATTAGTGTGCGTTTTCCTGCAGAAAGCGTTATTTCTTTTGTTGTAGCGCGTTCTTTGTCCCAAAAACCATCTTTTTGAGAAAAAATTGAGCTTGAAAATAATACGGCGGATACGAAGTATAAAAGTTTATTCATTTTTTTTGTTTTTTTTAAACACATAGAATCATAGTTTCTCTTTGCATTAATTTTTAGGCGCTACACTTTACATAATAAAAATAGATTTCTTAAAATTCTATGATTTATCTTTTATTAAATTTTAACTTTCTCTTTTTATTTTCATTAATCTCATGATTTCTTATCAAATTATTTCTCTTTTCAATTGTTTTATAATCATTATATGCCCATAAAGAAAAAATCAATAGCAAAAAACCTAGAAGAATTAAACCATTACCATCAATAGTACCTGAATATAAACTTCCTATTTTACTGAATGAAAAGCCATGTGTTGAACTATTTAAAACTTTCATTACAATACCTATAAGCAAAACTACTATTGCAATATAGAATGAAAGTTTATATAAAATTTTACTCATTTCAATTATCAAAAATTAAACACGAATTGCAAAATAGAAAAACCTATGTGTCTATTGTGTTTACTACTATTCAATTTTTATACCAAATTTACAATTCAATACTTTGCCCAATTTCTAACAACATCAAATCTTTTCCTTTGTCGAAAAATTTGCGTTTGGCTTCTTCATGATTGATTTCAATATAACCAAATGTATCGAAATGATAACCAAGCACTTTATCGCATTGTACAAAATCAGAAGCAATGATGGCGTCTTCCACGTCCATTGTAAAGTTACTTCCAATCGGCAAAATCGCTAAATCTAACTTAGTTCGCATTGGAATTAACTTCATATCCATGGTTAAAGCGGTGTCACCAGCAATGTAAATATTTTTGTGTTCGCCTTCAATAACAAATCCGCCAGGTTGTCCGCCATAACTGCCATCTGGAAATGAAGAAGTATGATGAGCAATTACATATTTAACCGTTCCGAATTCAAAATCCCAACTTCCGCCGTGATTCATTGGATGATAATTAAAGCCTTTGTTTCCGTAATGTGACGCAATTTCGTAATTAGAAACTATAACCGCTTCCGTACGTTTTGCAATGGCTTCCACATCTAAAATATGATCTTGATGTGCGTGCGTTAGTAATATAAAATCGGCTTTCAAGGTATTGATATCAATATGAGAAGCCTTTGGGTTTCCAGAAATAAATGGGTCAACTAAAATATGAACATCATTTACTGTAATTCCAATACAAGCGTGTCCGTAGAATGTGATTTTCATAGTTTTTATTTTAGTGATTAGTGATTAGTTTTAATGACAATAAAATTGCAAATAAAAATGTTGACAATGCCACTTTTTTTAAATGAGGGTCAAAATCTTTTGGATCATTAATTTTTGAAATTGTTTTATTGTGAGAATAAGCTAAAAAATAAAACAAAATCGAAAACCCCGGCATACTATTTTTAAAATCAAATAAAAAAACAACATATAAGAGAATAGGGACAAAAATTAATACTCTTTGATACCAAATACCAAATTTTAATCCGTACTGAACTATAAGTGTATTCTTTCCAGTGATTTTATCATTTTCAATATCGCGCATATTGTTTAAATTCAGTACAGCAACACTTAATAATCCGATGGCTGTTGCAGGTAAGAATAACTTCCAATCGATAAAATGAGTAAATAAAAAATTAGACCCTACAACAGAAACCAATCCGAAGAAAATAAACACAAATACATCACCAAAACCGCTATAACCATAAGCACTTTTTCCAACTGTATATTTAATGGCAGCTCCAATTGAGCCGATTCCTAAAAGGATAAAAATCAAACTTAAGGCGAAATTTTCTTTTCCAAAAGCTACGTAAATCAATAACAAAGCAATAATGAAAGTCAAAATTGCTGTGATAATTACAGCTTTTTTCATTTGCTCTGCTGTGATAACTCCAGCTGCCACTAAACGCTTTTCACCTATTCGATTAGCATCAGTTCCTTTTACACCATCTCCATAGTCATTGGCATAATTAGATAAAACTTGCAAACCTAACGTAGTTAACAAAGCCAAAACTACAATTCTCCAATCGGAAAATCCCTGATAATGAGCATAAGCACTTCCCACGATAATCCCAGAAACGGAAAGTGGTAAGGTTCGTAATCGTGCGGCTTGTATCCAGTGTTTCATTTTTATTTTTTTTGTTTCAAGTTTCAGGTTTCAAGTTTCAGGTTTGTTTATTTCCGCTTTGCTGAAATGTTAGCCTACTTCGTAGGAGATTCCTAGCAAGCTCGGAATGACAAATCTAAGTCAACTATGGCAAAATCCCAACTCAAGACTCAAAACTCTTAGCTTCCAATTCTTTTACATCCAATTCTTTTCCCAAGTTTCTACTTCATACAACCAATAATTCACCAATTCCTTGATTTCGGAATAATTTGCTGTGGTAAAACTAACAGTTCCACCAGCAGTTGATAAAGTTACTGAACCAATATTCGTTGCTTTTTGCCAGAAAAATTGTTGGGTTTCGATGGCTTGAATTTTATATGGTTCTATAATTGTGGTATCAATATCCCAAGCTCCATTTTGCTTGATGATGAAATCATTGGAAACGAAAAGTTTATAATTTTTAAATGAAAACCATAACATAATTCCTGCAAATAAACAGAATATAGAAGTGTAAATCAACCATTCTGTCCATGTTACAAATTCAGTGCTATAGTTTAGGAATAACGTTATCAAAATAGGAACAAGTAAAAAGAAGAATATATTTACTGCTAATTTTCTCCAATTGGGTAAATATTGGGTTCCTTTTTTAGGTAGTTGACCTAATAGTAATATTAAAATTGCATTGCGTTCCCTTTCATTACAACCAGGAACTTCTATTTGGTCTTTTTCTTTTACTTTTTCAACATCGCTAGAGGCTTGATGCACACCAATAGTGGTAACATCTAACTTTTTTTGAAAATAGTTTTGTGTAATCTTAATTTTTTGGACTTTATTCGGATTCAGCAAAGTATTTTTGGTGGATAGTAATCCGTAAGATAAAATAATAGCTTGCTTACTTTTTTGGATAGTAAAATCGAAATATTTTAAAATTGTTCGAACTAAATTTACAATTAAAATAAGTCCAATAAAAAAACCTGCAATAACTAAAAACGAAGTGATAATTGGCATTTCGTCAATATAATTAGTCACTTTATCTTCATCAATTACTTCTGTATTTAACTGTTGTAAATTCTCTATAATTGTGGTAAAAAACAGAAAAATTAAAGCAAAACTTTTGATATAGTTTGATGTGAAACCAATCTTCACCAAACTCAATATTCCAATTTTAATGAAAGAAGTCGCGTTTTCCTCGATAGCAACTTTTTCAGAGTCGACAATCGTTTCTTGTTGCGAATGATTGATTAATCGCTCTTTCAAAATAGTGGCTAAATCATGTGAAATAGCACTAATAGAAGCTTCTTTTTTATCACTTCCAGCAGTATCTATTTCTAGTTTATGAACTCCGACTAATCGTTGAATTAAACTCTGATTGATATTAACTTGCTGAATTTTATGCAATTGTATCGTAATTCTCGTTTTATTAAAAACACCTTTTTGAATTACAAATTCGTTATTTTCTTCATCGATATGAAAAGTAAAAAACAAATATTGTAAATAGGAAATTACTCCAATTAATACTACAACAGCTGCAATACTTCCAAAAAAGAGAAGTTTGTTTAAAGAATCAAACTTTACTAACCATAAAATTAGCATTGGCCATATAGCGCGTACTGTTTTTTGTAGGGAATTGGCAAACATAACCAAAATCCCCGGAAGCGATTGACGTTGTGGCTGTGAAAAATCGATTGGATTATTCATTTTCTTCAGTTAGAAATGATTCGGTTGGTTGTACTTCAATTGTTTCAGCTTTCTTAGGAGGATTGATTTTTTGGGAAACCAAATTTTTAATAATTTGAGCATCTGACAATAGTAACCCTGGAATTTCTAAATCGGAACTATTACCACCCGCTGTAAAAAGCTCAACAGAAGCCAAACCTAATTTTCGAGATATAAACCCTTGATGCAAAGCTACATGCTGCACTCTATTAAAAGGAATAATTGTAGTAGTTTCAGAGATTAAACCTGATTTATAAATAGCGTCGTGTTCTCTAAAAGCATATCCTTTTTTATTAAAACTAAGTTTCGTAAAAATAATTAATATCGAAAGAATTACTAAAATTCCAATAAAAATTGCTATCCAAATTGAAGAAGAAAACGTATCTTGTTTGAAATAAAACAAAGTAGAAAATCCTGCGATAGCCAAAATAAAAATCAAAGCAAAATTAAAAAGTAAAACCGTTATATACTTCGGATGAAGTCCTTTTAATTGCACTTCTTCAAATTTTGGAAGTTGGGTTAAATCGATAGGATTATTTGTAAATTCGTTCATATTTTAAAATTTAAAACCAACACCTATGTTGATGAAATGAGTATTGGCAGTTCCTGAAATATCATCTGAATTTATAGGAAAATATTTGTAGCTTCCTTCGATAAAAAGCAAATCAGAAACATGATATTTTAAACCTGGATTAATTGTCAAGCCATTAAAATTAAATCTTGTGGTTCTAGTTATAAAAGCTGGATCAGATGGATCAAAACTAGAAGTTTCATATTTAAATTCATTAGAAAAGAAAGCATAACCTAATCCGAAGTAAGGTTTTAATTTTCCTTTAAAAGCGTCTATTTCGATACTTGCATTTGGATTCCATATAAGAATATCGTTCTGTAAAAAGTAATCTCTGGTTTGCAAATAATCAATAGTTAAACCTCCAAAAACCGAAATCGTTTCGTCTTGATAAACCGCATAATTACCTGAAATTCCAACAACACCATTAAAGCCGTCGCTGATAATGTTTTCATTGCGTAGATTCCCAACGTAGTGAACTCCTAGTTGAAATTTAGTCTCTTTTTTAACGCCTTTATTTTCTTGTGCTAATGACACATTACTCAACAATACTAGCAATCCGAATGCAATTTTTTTCATTATATTATTTATAGTCATTAAGATTTTGAACTTCGATAAATTGATTTAATACTTCTAATTCATTTTCTTTAAAATCTTTTATAGGAAAATTAAAAACCTTATCCGATTTCATAAGAGCAATAGCTAAATCATTATTATCAATTGCTATATATTTTATATCCGA
>JBILST010000250.1:0-3464 GCA_044371865.1 Flavobacterium sp. | reverse complement strand
ATGTTCAATCAATACAATACCGTTTAACACTGCGATTCCAAATAATGCTATAAATCCAACACCTGCCGAAATACTAAATGGCAAATCTCTAATCCATAAAAATAATACACCACCTACAGCAGACAATGGAATTGCAGAATAAACCATTAAGGCTTCTTTGATGGAACCAAAAGCAAAATGTAACAATATAAAAATTAAAAATAAGGCAATAGGCACTGCAATAAGTAATCGGGCTTTTGCACTTTGTAAATTTTCAAATTGCCCACCATACGTAACACGATAACCCGATGGTAACTTAATTTCAGAATCAATAATTTTCTTGACATCATCAACAACACTTTGTAAATCACGGTTTCTTACGTTGATTCCTACGATGATTCTTCGGTTGGTATTATCCCTTGAAATTTTAGCAGGTCCTTCGGTATATTCGATTGATGCTAATTCTCGTAACGGAATTTGCTCACCATTTGGAGTGGAAACATATAAGTTTCGTAAATCTTCAATATCCGTTCTGTTAGTTTTATCTAAACGAATGACCATATCAAAACGTTTTTCACCTTCAAATACATTTCCTACAATTTTTCCTGCGAAACCCAAAGCAATCATTTCGTTTAAGTCGGCAATATTTAAACCATAACGAGCAATTTTACTTCGGTCGTATTGCACGAACATTTGAGGCAAACCTTCTGTTTTTTCAATGATGATATCAGATTTCATGGGCTTTTTTGGCTAAAATATCTAAATCTTCCCCAAAAATTTTAATCGCCACATCGGAACGAGAACCCGAAATTAATTCGTTGAAACGCATTTCAATAGGTTGCGTAAATTCGATTTCCATGTTGGGTATTTTCTCTTCTATAGCCGCTTTAATTTTATCAGCCAATTCATCTTTTGTATCAGCAGAAACCCATTCTGATTTAGGTTTTAATTTTACGATAATATCACTTTCCTCCATACTCATCGGATCCGTTGGCACTTCGGCAGCACCAATTCTACTTACCACTTGTGTTACTTCAGGGAAATTTTTAAGAATTATTTTCTCAATTTTTGTAGTAGTTTCAATGGTTTTAGACAAGGAAGTCCCTGTTTTTAAAACCGGTTGAATCACGAAATCGCCTTCATCTAATGTTGGAATAAATTCTCCTCCCATGGTTGCAAACAATCCAACGGCTAAAAATAATAAGCCAACAGCACCATACAGTACTTTTTTAGTATTGCCTAAAGCCCAAGTAATCACAGGTAAATACCATGAATTCAATTTGTTAATTAAACGATTAGAGATGGAATTTGGATTTTCTTCTTGCGGTTTTAAAAACAAGGAAGCGGCAACTGGCACATAAGTAAAACAGAACAACATGGCACCCACTAAAGCAAAACTAAACGTCATTGCCATAGGTTTGAACATTTTTCCTTCCACACCCGATAAAGAAAGAATTGGAATAAATACAATAAGAATGATTAACTGACCAAAAATAGCCGAATTCATCATTTTAGAAGCACTTTTATAGGTAATTTGGTCAATTTCTAACTGACGTTCTTCTTTAGCCATGCCAACTAAATGTCGAGATTTATGCGCAATTTGAAAAGCGATGAACTCGACTATAATGACGGCTCCATCGATGATGATACCGAAGTCGATAGCACCTAAACTCATTAAATTGGCATCAATTCCAAAAATATTCATAAAGGAAATTGCAAACAACAAACAAAGTGGAATGACAGAAGCCACCACCAATCCTGAACGCCAATTTCCAAGCAATAAAACCACCACAAAAATTACGATTAAACAACCTAAGATTAAGTTTTCGGAAACGGTAAACGTTGTTTTTCCTACTAACTCACTTCGTTCTAAAAATCCATTGATGTAAACGCCTTCTGGTAATGTTTTCTCAATTTCAGCCACGCGATGTTTTACATCATCAATTACTTGTTTTGAATTGCCACCTTTTAGCATCATTACTTGACCCAAAACCTTCTCGCCTTCTCCATTTCCAGTAATCGCACCAAATCGATTGGCATGTCCAAATTGTACTTTAGCAATGTCTTTAATATAAATTGGTAATCCCGAATCGTTTTTAACAACAATATTTTCAATATCCTGGGCAGAATTTACTTTCCCTTCGCCACGAATGAAATAGCTTTGATTGGTTTTTTCAATATACGAACCACCAGCAATGCTATTGTTTTTTTCTAAGGCGGTAAAAACATCCGAAGTAGAAATATTCATAGCCTTTAAACTAGCTGGATGTATTGCAATTTCATATTGTTTTAAATAGCCACCCCAAGTATTGATTTCAACCACACCTTTAATTCCAGACAATTGTCTTTTAACCACCCAATCTTGAATGGTTCGTAAATCGGTAACTGTGTATTGATTTTTAAATTCAGGTTTAACTTCTAAAGTATATTGATAAATTTCACCTAAACCTGTAGTAATTGGTCCCATTTCTGGCGTTCCAAATCCTTCTGGGATTTTTTCGGCTGCTGTTTTTATTTTTTCAGCAATTAATTGGCGAGGTAAATAAGTTCCTATTTCATCTTCAAAAACAATAGTTACAACTGATAATCCAAATTTTGAAATTGAACGAATTTCTTTTACACTTGGTAAATTAGCCATTTCAATTTCAACAGGATAGGTAATATATTGTTCGATATCTTGTGTAGATAAATTACGAGAAGTTGTAATTACCTGAACTTGATTATTGGTAATATCTGGAACGGCACCAATGGATATTTGAAAAACAGAAAACAAACCAAAACCCAAGACTCCTATTGTAAACAAAAGGACAATAAGTTTGTTTTTTAAACTAAAGGCTATAATTTTTTCTAACATTTTAGTAAATTTTTAATATATAAAATAACATTTATCTTTTTAAGATAAACACAACTGAAACAACATATATGAATCAATTATTAAATAAAAATATTAGAATAACTTAGGAGGTAACCAAATTGACGTAATTAAATTGGATTTAAAAGATTTATTATAAAAGAATTTCTTTTGAACAGAAATTAAAGACTTTACAACTTGAATTTGATAGGAAATTATTGAAAAGGCAAATAATACACTTAAAGAATTATCAAATGTTTTAAAAGGCAAATCTTGATGATCGTGATTGTTTTCTGAGTTATTAGAATAATGCGAAACAATATAATCAATAAATGAAATTGAATTTGTAGTTAATTCATTTTTATGCTCGTTGTAATGTTGTATTAAGTTTGGAACTTTCAATAATTGCCCTATTGATGTGTTGGCACACATAAATACTAAAATTAACAAATAGACAATTAACTTATTCACTTTATAACATTTAAGTAGTTTATAAATATACTAAAAACTATAGTACAAATGTAAAGAATATAAATAAGAAATACCTTAAGAACTACTTAAGTTTGGCTAAAGAAAAACTTAACCTAAAAGTGGTACCAACGTTTAATTTACTATCAACTGTAATTTCAAGATT
>JBILST010000249.1:0-3468 GCA_044371865.1 Flavobacterium sp. | reverse complement strand
TTTATGGGTTGGAAATCGTTTTTAAGTTTTACTTTATCTAACTTCGATAACTCACTTAAATTCAAATACCTACCATCAGATTGATTTTTTAAACCTTCTTCTGTTCTAAACTTTAATAATTCAGCAAAAGCATCCGCACACGCTTCATAAATTGGTGCATTTTGAGGTTCTAATTCAGCTAATTTCGCATATCTAGAAATTGTATTGGCCGTGTTTTTAATACCTTTACTTAACGATAAAATTCTAGCCGCATCAATCAAAGGCATTAAAGCTCTTCCTTTTAAATCAAATGTGTCTTTATGTTCACCATCACTTTCCACTAAAAACTGACGGAAAAAGCCTAATGGAGGCGGGTTTTTCAATGCATCAGCTCCTAAATAAGCAAAAAACAATTGGTTGTCATTAGTTTCTTCATGAATTGTTTTAGTAATCGTATCAACTAAACTTTCATTTCCGTAGACAAAATCATAATCAAAGAAAATAGTACACATCAAAACACCTTTTTCTCCAGGCGCTGTAATCCATCCTTTAAATTGATTGTTCCAATCGGAAACCGATTTACACCATTGAGGATTACTTGCCATCATTTCTGCAGGGCAATAAGCATAACCAACTTTACTAAGTGTTTTAGTTACATTTTCGGCTAATTCAATGAAATATTTTTTAACCGTATCGTATTTATCTTCCGCTACATCTTCAAAAACAATTGCATTGTCTTGGTCGGTCATTAATAACTGTTCTTTTCTTCCTTGACTACCAATATTTAACCAAGCAAACTGAGTAGGCGGAGGGGTTTCCATTTTATCGATGGCTAATTCAATTGCTCTACTGGTAATGGCTAAATTTATTTCGGCAATAATTGAAGAAATATGTTGAATAGGTACATTTTTATCGAGCGAATGCTGAATTAAATCAGATAATTTTTCTCTAACTTCTTTTAAATCGGCTGATTTTTGGGCTCTTTTACATTGTTTTAGTAAAACACCTGGATTATTTGCTTGCGCTACAACAATATCATGCTCAGTAATAATTCCTGTAATATCAGAGTCCACAGAGCCGTCTTTAGTTACGCATAAATGAGAAACATTATTTTTAAGCATCATAATTTGAGCTTCAGCAATTGAAAGATTATCTGCTACAGTAATTACAGGAGAAGACATAATTTTGTCAATGGTTACCTCAATACTATATAATCCCGTTGCAATTTTAGAACGTAAATCTTTATCGGTTACAATCCCAATTGGTTTTCTGTTTTCATGAATTATCATGCTGCCAATTTTACTACTAGACATAGTTTGTGCTACAAAACGAACAATATCATTTGGTGAAGCCGTGATTGGATTTGCGGTGTATTTTATAGGCTGATAATATTGAATTTCAGCATTTTGATCATTGTAAATAACATTCTCAGAAATTAATTTTCCTTTATGGTTTTTATCGTAAGGATTTCTGGTGTTTGAAGCGAAACTTTCCAATAAAAAACTTAAAACATCTGCATTTTCAGCTACATATGGTTTAAATATTTCAATAGGTATCGCATATATAATGCTTTCTTCACGTGCTTTTGCAGTCATCAGATAATTATTTTTTGCAAAAAAAGGTCGCAATCCTAAAATATCACCTTCATCACATTTATCAATTAAAATATCATCAGCATCTGAAGTTACCGATAAGCCAACAGCACCAGAAGCTACAACATAAAAAAAAGCATGTGTAACATCATTAATTTTAAATAAAGTTTGGTTTTTTTCTAAATATAAAACCTGACAACTTTTAGCTATTTCTAATAATTTTTGATAGGATAAACTAGAAAAGGGAGGATAGTTTTTTAGAAAATCGGTAATACGTTCAGCGATAGGATTTTTCATAATATTGCATTTACCATACGAAGATACAAATTTTAGGATACGATACTAATCATGATAAAACAAATATTCTATTTTACATAATGTATATTATAGTTCAAAATAAACTATACTGAAAATAACTATTAAAAAGGTTTGTGTATGATTTATAAAAGATTAATTTTGTTGCTTATTACACAAATCATGGAAAATAAACAAGCCCTTAAATTAATTGAAAAAATTCAGAAAGATTTATTACAAAATAAATTTGAAGTTTCTAAGATTGTTGAAGAATTAAAAAAAATCAGAGAAATTTCTTTAGAATTAAATAATCCTGTTGTAACAAAAGCTTTGCGTTTAGCATATGAGCATTTAAACACAAACAATGCCTTTTTAATTGGTATTCCAGATGATGAACCTGTAGATTCTAAAGAAGTTGAATTTGAAGCTAATATTTCAGAAGAAAACAATATAGAAAGTTTTAATTATTTCCTTTCTTTATTTACAGACTTAAATAAAAAGAACAATGTATTAGATTTAAAAGAATATAATAAAGCATTTATTGCTTTTTAATTTATTTTCTATTTTACATAATATAAATCGGTATTATTTACCGATTTTTTTGTTTTCCTTAACGTTATAATTGTTCTAAACAAACTAATTTTGTTTAAAATATAAATTCCCAATGTCTAAAGTAAAAAAATCGAGAGTAAAACTATTACATCAATACTATAAATACACTGGTTTCTATTCGTTTATTTGGCAAGGTGTTAAAGGTGCTATATTACCAACAGTTGTTATTGTTGCTATTCTTTTTTATGTTAATTATAAAGTGATAAACCTTAACGAAGGTTTGATCTATATCACACAAAATTTCAGTGATTTCTTTATTTTTGGTGTTTTTCTAGCTTCAGAAAGTATTTTAGGGCTTATACCCCCAGATATTTTTATTGCTTGGACAAAAAATACTGAAAGTCCACTACTCTACTTATCTATTTTAGCTTTTTTATCTTATTTAGGAGGTGTTATTGCTTATTTTATGGGAATGGCAATTGTTGCAATACCTTCTGTAAATAGAAAATTGTATGGTAAAATGGCAAAACATATTATTAATATGCAAAAATGGGGTGGTTTTTTAATTGCCGTCGGTGCATTATTACCGTTACCTTTCGCTATAGCTTGTTTAGCAGCAGGTATGATTAATTATTCAAGAAAACATTTCTTTTTATTTGGTTTACTTCGATTTTTTAGATTTGCCATTTATGGATTCGTAATTTATGCAGCTTTATCATGATAAAATCTTTTCGCTCAATTGCTTTATTAGAAGGACTTTCCTTATTAGCTTTATTATTTTTTGCCATGCCAATGAAATACATTGCTGGTGATCCTATTTATGTTAAAAATATTGGTATGGCTCATGGAATATTATTTATATTGTATGTTGCTTTTGCTATTTTAATTAAAAATGAACAAAAATGGAATGTAAAAACATTTGCTATTGTTTGTTTGGCTTCAATTGTTCCATTTGGTACCTTTTATGTTGAAAAAAAATATTTACAATAAATAACAATGACAATTTTTAACTGGGCATACGATATATTTAAAAGTCTCAATTTTAATGATG
>JBILST010000248.1:0-3494 GCA_044371865.1 Flavobacterium sp. | reverse complement strand
TTCCGTGCCCACAAAATAAAACAACAAAAAACCCTGCAATTGCAGGGTTTTTCTATATCTAAAAAGTAACTAATCACTTATTACTTTTCACTAATCACTTATTTTAGAAATCAAACTTAATACCTTGTGCTAATGGTAACGCTGTTCCGTAATTAATAGTGTTGGTTTGTCTTCTCATGTAAGCTTTCCATGCATCAGAACCTGATTCACAGCCACCACCTGTTTCTTTTTCACCACCAAAAGCAACACGAAGTTCAGCAACAGTCAGATATATGCCAAAATCATTTCGTAAGAATTATACAAAGCGGTTGACATCAACATCTACTAAAACAGAACGAGAGTAAATAATTCAAAAAATTACTCTGGCTTTCTTTTCGAAGGTAAATTTTGCGATTTTTTACTCTCGAAAATCATTTCGAAGGTAATTTTTTAGTATTTTTACTCTCGAAATCAAGTTCGAGGAAAAATTTACTCTCGTTTTTTTTAACTATTTTTTATATGATAAATCCAAACTACAATCCTGAAACACCTTACAATGACTTACCATTGTTACCACCCAATTCTGATTTAGAGTCTAAAAATATTTTAAAAAAATTAATTACATCAAGTAGAGCTTTATCTGAGTTAAAAGGGGCAATTACAAATTTACCAAACCCAACTTTATTTATTGATACCATCAATTTACAAGAAGCACAAGCGAGTTCGGCAATCGAGAACATCATTACAACGCAAGATGAACTTTTTATGGCATCAATTGTAGAGAAAAAGTACGATAATCCTGCAACAAAAGAAGTCATGCATTATAAAGATGCATTATGGTTTGGCTTTCAAGAAATAGAAAAACGACCAATATTGACGACTAATTTGTTTATTCAATTAATGCAAATTATCAAAGAAAATACATCGAGCATTCGGAACGCTCCTGGAACACAATTAAAAAATCCTGTAACTGGAAAAGTAGTCTATACACCACCAGAAGGAGAAGAGATAATTCGACAGAAACTAAAAAATTTAGAAGATTTTATACATGCTGATGATACGATTGATCCATTGGTTAAAATGGCAATCATTCATTATCAGTTTGAAGCGATACACCCGTTTTTTGATGGAAATGGAAGAACCGGTAGAATAATTCTGTTATTATATTTAAAACTTTCAGGATTACTCGATTTACCAGCGTTGTATTTAAGCAATTATATCATCACTTACAAAAACGAATATTATACCAATTTAAGAAAGGTAACCGAAGAAGGAAATTGGGAAGATTGGATTTTGTACATGCTAGATATGGTAGAAAAAACAGCTTCAAAAGGAAGAAATCAAATTGCTGCAATAGAAGAATTAATGAATAATATGGCAACAGAAATGCAACAAAAATTACCAAAAGTATATTCCAAAGACTTGGTTGAAGCATTATTCAGATTACCATATACAAAAAGAACGCAGTTAGAATCGGAAGGGATTGCTTCATTAAAAACAATTGGAAACTATTTAATAGCCTTAGAAGAAGCAGGATTTTTGAAAAGTGAAACAATTGGCAAAGAAAAAATATACATCAATTTCAGATTACTAGAATTATTGAAAAATACCTAATTTTTAACACATAAACCCGATACCGGAAATTTTTTCCGTGCCCACATAGTAAAACAAAACCCTGCAAAATCTAATTTCGCAGGGTTTTTCTATATCCAAAAAGCAACTAATCACTAATTACTTTTCACTAATCACTTATTTTAGAAATCAAACTTAATACCTTGCGCTAATGGTAACGCTGTTCCGTAGTTGATAGTATTCGTTTGTCTTCTCATGTAGGCTTTCCATGCATCAGAACCAGATTCACGGCCACCACCTGTTTCTTTTTCACCACCAAAAGCACCACCAATTTCAGCACCAGAAGTTCCAATGTTTACGTTAGCAATACCACAATCAGAACCCGCAGCAGAAAGGAATAATTCCATTTCTCTCATGTTGTTAGTAAAGATAGAAGAAGATAATCCTTGAGGAACTGCATTTTGTATGGCAATAGCTTCTTCAATTGTGCTGTATTTCATTACATATAATACTGGAGCAAAAGTTTCGTGTTGTACGATTTCGAACTCGTTTTTAGCTTCAATAATACATGGTTTTACATAACAACCACTTTCGTATCCTTTTCCTTCTAAAACGCCGCCTTCTACAATAACTCTTCCGCCTTCCGCTTTTGCTTTTTCAATCGCGTTTAAGTAATCTTGAACCGCTCCTTTATCGATAAGTGGACCCACGTGATTGTTAGCATCTAATGGATTTCCAATTTTTAACTGCGCATACGCTTTCGCTAAAACGTCTAATGTTTTATCGTAAACACTTTCGTGAACAATTAATCTACGTGTTGAAGTACAACGTTGACCTGCTGTTCCTACCGCTCCAAAAACTGCTCCTACCAATACCATTGATAAATCAGCTTCTTGAGAAACGATAATTGCGTTGTTTCCGCCTAATTCTAAGATAGTGTTTCCAAAACGCTCAGCAACCGTTTTTGATACGTGACGACCAATTCTTGTAGAACCTGTAAACGATACTAATGGAATACGTTTGTCGTTATTGATTAAATCTCCAGATTCGTTACCCACTACTAAACAGCTGATTCCTTCTGGTAAGTTGTTTCTTTCTAATACCGTTTGAATGATGTTTTGACAAGCTACACCACATAAAGGCGTTTTTGAACTTGGTTTCCAAATACAAACATCACCACAAATCCAAGCTAACATAGTATTCCAAGACCAAACCGCTACAGGGAAGTTAAAAGCCGAAATGATTCCAACAATTCCAAACGGATGCCATTGCTCATACATTCTGTGCATTGGACGCTCTGAATGCATCGTTAAACCGTGTAATTGACGCGATAAACCTACTGCGAAATCACAGATGTCAATCATTTCTTGCACTTCTCCAAGACCTTCTTGATACGATTTACCCATTTCAAAAGACACTAATTTTCCTAATGCTTCTTTATGTTTACGTAATTCTTCTCCCATTTGACGCACGATTTCCCCTCTTTTTGGAGCTGGAACCAAACGCCATGTTTTGAAAGCTTCTTCTGCAGCACTCATAGCTGTTTCGTAATCTTCTTTTGTTGAAGATTTTACTTTTCCAATCAAATCGCCAGTTGCTGGTGAATAGGATTCGATGATTTTTCCATTTGAAAACCACTTAGAACCTGTTGAAGTTCCTTCGTTAATTTCTTTAATGCCTAATTGTTGCAAAGCGTCTTGCATACCAAATTGAATTGCTGCTTCAGATATCATTTTATAACTTTTTATTCGGTTTTTGTTAAATTTTTACAAAGATAAAAAATATATTGTAACTCCGTAAATGTAATTGTGTTTTAAAATTTTAACCACATAGATTCTGTGTTGATTTACAACAAAAATCTATATTTTTTTATAATTTTGTTTTAAGTCAGTTTAAAACTAGACTCTATAGCGTGTTAAGCCATTTGTGTTTGCACGCTATTT
>JBILST010000247.1:0-3499 GCA_044371865.1 Flavobacterium sp. | reverse complement strand
TAAACTAAATCCAAATACAATAATTGCTCCTCCTAATAGCATGTACAAACTTCTTTGTGCTGACGAAATACCTAATGCTACTTTGTTGGCAGTAAACATGGTTGTTGTAAAAGAAGCAGCTGCTAATATTCCCCAGAATAATCCGTTTGCCCAATCTATTGATGGGTCGTTAAAATTGATTTTGAAAATATTTATAGCTAAAGCTGTTCCAATTAAAACGATAATTACTGCAATTGTTTTTTGTATAGAGGGTGCTTTTTTATCTAGAAACCATTCTAATAATACGCCCATCCAAACCGTCTGCATTAATAATACAATTCCAATAGAAACGGGAATGTATTTAACGGCCAAATAGTAAAACACACTTGTCATGCCTAATGAAGTTCCAGCTAACATTAGGTTAAAAATGTTTTTTGGTGTTGCTTTTACAGCGGTGTTTTTGTTTTTTGTTCTTTGGAATAAATTGATGATTAAAATACCAATAATTCCATAGATGAATTGAGACGAGGTTACTTCAGCTGTTGTGAAATTTTCTTGGTAGGCTAATTTCACAAAAGTAGCTAACATTCCATAGCTTGTAGCACCTAATGCAACAAGGAAAACTCCTTTAATTATATTGTTGTTTGACATCTCCTGATTTTTTAAGGGGCGCAAATATAGGGAATTAGAAATTAGAATTCAGAAATTAGAATTCAGAAATTAAAAGAGTCCCCTTAAAATTGTATTTTGGATGCCGATTTTTGTGTAATCAAATTCTAGCTTTTGTTCTAATAATGAGGCATAAACACTTCTAAAATCAATTTCAAATTTTAAATCACCGTTATCTAAATCGGATAAATTTGGATTATTACCAATGATGGTTCCTTTGTTATTACCTCCAATTATAAACATAGGTGCTGCAGTTCCGTGGTCTGTTCCGTTGCCGTTATCTTTTACTCTTCTTCCAAATTCTGAAAAGACTACTATGGTTACATTTTGTAATAAATTGGCTTGCTTTAATTCGGTATAAAAACTAAAAATGGCATCGTTTAATTCGGTTAGTTTATTGTTATGAATTGCGAGTTGGTTATCATGGGTATCATAGCCACTTTGAGAAGAATAATAAACTTTAGAATTCAAGTTTCCTTTTATCAATCGGGCAATCCATTCTAAGTTTTTGCCCAATTGTGTTTTTGGATAGTTGATTTCAGTTTTGGATTCTGCTAGTGCTTTTTGGATTTCGTCTGATCCTTCGGTAACCGAATTTGCAATTTTTCTAACAAAATCTAATTGTGGATTATCGGAAAGTTTACTGTTGTCAAATTCAGATTTAGATTTGAAACGATTAGGGTCTTTCACGGTAATAAAATTCGGTTCAATACCTTTTAATGCTAAATTATCAATTGAGTCAAGGTTAATTCCTGCTGTAGGTGTATGTTCTTTACATTGAAAATCTAAATAGCGACCTAACCAGCCTTCGTTAAGATATTGATTGGAAGCCGCAGCCGTTTGCCAAATTTCTTGCGAGCGAAAATGGGAACGATTGGGTTCAGGATAGCCTACATTTTGAATAACAGATAAATGTCCGTTTTGTTGTATCGTACTAAAACCTTTTAAAGCAGGATGAAAAGCCATCCCTTTATTTTTTCCGATGACTTCATTTTTTGAAAGTGCAATTTTTTTCCGAAAATCATAATACAATTCATTTTCATAGGGAATAAAAGTGTTCAATCCATCATTTCCTCCATTTAATTGAATAAAAACAATACTTGAATTCCCAACAATTAAATTGGATTGGTTGCCAAAAGCATGAAGAAATTCGGGTAGTACTAACATCCCTCCAGTAAAGGTTCCTGTTAAAGATAAAAAATTACGTCTGTTCATAGCAAATGGATTAGATTATTTGAAATTCTGGTAATTTGGTCATGAAATTGAATAATCGAATAACTGTTTTTTGAGCATTTTCGGCACTAGCGTCAAAATCATATTTTAAGAGGGTTTCCATATCTTTTTGTAAATTTTCGTCCACTTGAAATAAATACGAGTCACTCAATTTTTTGATAATCTGCTTGTTATTTTCTCTCGGATTAAAATTGATTTTGATATCAATATTTTCCAATGAAATTTTTGGAACTTCTCCTTCATCTGGAATATTTTTAAACATTTTCCGATTCAAATTTCTACCCATACACAATAAATCAGCAACATTATTGCGTTGTAAATAGAGTTGAGAAGTTAACCAAGATTTCCCTCCATTCCAACCTTTAACATTGGGTTGGTTGAATAAATCCATGCCTTGTTGTTTAATGAAAAACATAATAATCGCAGCATCCATGTCTTTGATTTGTAATGCTTCTACAAGTTGTAAAATATATTCTAGTGGATTTTTAATTTTGCTTCCAGCAGTGTTTTTAGCGTATTCTTCGGTAACTATTTTTAAAAGTAAAGGTTCTATCTCAAAATCAACGGTTCTAAAATAATCACCGTAGTATTTTACCAATTCTTCTTTTGGCTCATCATAAATAAACCATTGTAAAATTTTTCGGGTAATTAAATATGGAATAGCAGGTTGTTCAAAAATGATATCTACTAAATCATCAGCTTTAAAGTTCCCAGTTTTACCTAAATAAGTAATGGTTTCTTTGTCTTCAAAAGGTTTTCGGTACATAGCTTCGTTTTCTCCAATGCCTAAACCTGCTAATGCTTTTGCGCCACTTTTTATATCCGATTCGGTATAGTTTCCAATGCCTAAAGTGAATAATTCTAATAACTCGCGACTTAAATTCTCATTGATATTTCCCTTTCTATTGTCAACATTATCTAAATATCGAACCATTGCGTTGGATTGAATGATTTTTTTGGTTAATTGCTTAAAATTTCCAAATGCATTTTCTCTTAAGATTTGATTGTGTTGATATATCCACCAATTAACTTTTACTTTTTGTGAGGTGGATACAAAGTGATTGTGCCAAAAAAGCACCATTTTTTCACGCAAAGGGAATTTTTGTTTTTGAATTTCATTAATCCACCATTTTCGTAGTTCAATACTATTCTGAATTTGTTTCTTAAGTTCTTTTTTTCCTTCTTCTGAGTTTGTGTTTTTTATACGAGCTCTAAAATCTTTTAGTTCACTTATTGTTTTAGGATCTTCTTTCAAACAGTCAGGAATTTGATTTTCAAAAGCTGTTGTAAATGATTGTTTTAGAAATTTTTCAATTCCAAACCTTTCAATTTCTTGTGCTTGTTTTCCAGAAAACCCTAAACGTAGAGACCAAAGATTTGACTGATTCATGATGGTATGGTATTTGATTTGATGTTTAGACTTTTTTTAATACAGAAGGTTTAACTAAAAATGTAAAAAAGAGAGCGTAATCTTCAATTAACTAATTTACATATATGAAACATTACTTATTACTTGCGATTCTTAGTTTTATATGTTGTAACAATGTAGAACATGTAATAGAACCATCAAAAGATTATTCTAAATTAACAATGAAGCCTTAGCGTTTTGTCAAAGCGA
>JBILST010000246.1:0-3514 GCA_044371865.1 Flavobacterium sp. | reverse complement strand
CCAATGAATTCGGTTCCTTCATTTTCTGCTGTTAAGGATGTGTATTCTTCTTGAATGGTATAGTTTTCGGCAATGCTTTTTAATATTTCTTTGTATTGATCTGCTGGTGCGAAATCTTTAATAGGCTGGAAATTCAAAGCAGAATATCCGCCAAAAGTCACTTCATTTGTAACAGTTGGATTTTCAATATCTTTTGTGAAATCTATTGTAATATCCATGATGTCGTGTGTGATTTCAACTCCAGGAATTGGAATAAAGTTGATTTCACCTATTCCCATTTTAACTCCTGCAAATTCTTTTTCTTTTATGAAAAGTCCATTGTTATTAGCTAATATGTTTGGAATTAGTGGAATTCTATATTCGATTTCTGTTGGTGTGATGAATTTTTTAATTGATGGGAAAAAGAAAAGTATCTCATCTAAATTTTCATAACTTTCAAATTCAGGGTCAAACGCAATATCATAACGATTAGAAGCAAATACTATTTGGTTTTCAATTTTGAAATATTTAAAAATAGCCAAATAAAGAGCTAAAATTTCTGTTTGATTGGCTTGTTTGGTTTTTATTACATCTGCTAATGTTTCTTTAGCATCAAAATAACGGTTGTAAGCAATTGTCTTTTTAACTTTGTTTTCAATGTTCCAAATTTGTTCTTGAAGGTCAGCTATTTTTGGAATAGATTTACAAAAATCGTCAACTGATTTTTGACTTTTCTTATCTAAATCTGTATTAAATCTTTCAAATACGTTTGAAGCGAATTCTTTGTAATTGTATAGATTTTTTGATCCGTTGTATAAATTTTCATCTAGTTTATAACGAAAATATTTAATGTTGGCTTTCCAATTTGAATATTTTTCATCGTCTTCTAGTTTTGGTACATTTGATTCTGTTACAGCTATTGCAATTTTGTCTTTATATGTTTTTTCATCGGTTATTGCTGCCGCTAAATTATTATATCCTTTGGTTTTAAATACTAAATGATTTGGATGAATTAACTCAAAGTTGATATTCATTATGGGTAAATCGTCTTGCATTCTAAATGTTTTTCCATTCAATTCAGGAGATTCTTCTAAAATAAATATTTTCTCGATCACAGCTCCTTTTTCTAATCCATTGATTGCAAAATAATTGTATTTAATTCCGCGTTCTTCGTCAACTTCTTCTTTAATGTCTTTTTTATCTAATGTTATGATTTTTCCATCTTTTAAAATAACACGGGCTTCGTTTTTAACAACGTTTTCGTTTGAACTAAAAGGTAAATATATCTTGTTGTTTTTCTCAATAGCATCGTCTGAATTGATAAAAATTTTGTCGTGAAGTAAGTAATATTGTTTTGGACCATTTTTGTCTGAAATGATTTCAATTTTAATGGTTCGATTAACGATAACTTGAGTTTCATTTTTATATTGTTCAGGAACTGAAAAAGGGGCTGGTTTTTGTTCCCATTTGTAATTTTTGAAAGTATAATCTTGTGCTACGATTGAATTAACATTGCACAAGAATAAAATAAGAAGGCTTTGAGCTATTAATTTTCTCATTGGTATCGTATTATTTTTCGGTTAAAATTAAAGTTTCACTGTAATTGTTTTTCATTTTTTTTATGCTCTCTTCCCACAATTGAAAATCGCTAGGTTCTATTACCATTTTTTTTACTTCAAAAGTATATTTTACAACTATTTTATTATTTGTTTCTGAAAATACTGCGTTAACTTGAACTAATTCGTTATTTATAGTAAAGTTTTTTGGAATGTATTTTACTTTGTAGTTGGCTGGAATTTCAAATTCATATTCTGAGTTAAATAACGAAACAATTTCAAAATCATATCCTGAAACACGGTCTTTTTGAATAGGATTTTTTTCGAATACTTTGTGTAAATACGGATTTAGATATAATTCTTTCTCTACTTTAATTAAGTAATTATCCAATTCGAAATCGTAATCTACATTATAAGGTAAATCACGATTGCTGATGTTTTCTTCGGTAAATGAATTTAGATTGAATTTATTATTTCCTTTTAAAACTAAGCTTTTAATCATTTCAAAGCGGGTTTTTCCAGAAGCGTCGCCAATTTGCATTAGTGTCATGCTTCGGTTAAATCCGTGGAATTCCATTTTCCCTTTTCCAATAAGCTTTCCGTCTTTAATTTGAATTTTTACAATATCATCTACTTGATTTTTTTTAGCTTCTACCACAGGAACTTTTACGATTAAAAAATCCTTTCCGTTATTTATTAAGGCTTCTTTTCCTTGAATAAATGAGGTGGGCAAGCCATAGCGTGTTTCTCTATCGGTTGCATCTAAAAAAATGTATTCGTCACCCTTTTTATAAGCAGCAATCATATGATTGTCAACAGCTGGTGTAGCTAATTCTGAATAGGAGTATGGAATTTCTCGAGTACCAATCCAACATAAATTTACGTCTTTTATGTTAGCATATGTAGCCATTGAAACAATGATATTTGCCATGTCTTTACAATCACCAAACTTTCTTTCAAACACTAAATTGGCTTCTCTTGGAATAAATCCTTCATAACCATTTTCAAAAGCAACATATTTAATATTGTCTTTTACCCAATAGAAAATGCTTTTTACTTTTTCTTCGTCTGTAGTTTTGTCTTTAGTAATTTCTTCTGTAATCTTTTTTAAATCGAGGCATTCTTTTTTATTTAGATTATTTACAAAGCCTTGATAGTATTTATGTAGCAATGAAACATCATCTAAAACCACAGTTTTTTTATCGTTTATTGTGTAGTCTTTTACGAAAATATCAATATGTGGAGCCGAATGTAATATTCCAGGACTATTTGATTCAAATTTGAATCCTTTTACGTCTTTTAATGTCCAAGTGTAAACTATTTTTCCTTTTACTTCAGTCTTTTTAAATTGAATAGTATTATTTGGATCGTTAAAAATTTTGAATCCAATGTTTACATTTTTATCGGTTTTTACTTCAAATGTGGCATTTTTAATTGGGAAACCTCCAATAAACATGTATTTGTGAAGTAGAAAAGGATCTACAAATTCGCGTTTGTAATGGTATACTTTTTTAGCTCCGGTTTCTAAATTTGGAAAAACAAGTTGTCGTTCTTTGATATCGTCAAAAAAAACGGAACTACTACTTGAGTTCTTTTCTGTAGACTGTGTGACTTTAATTTTTTTCTCTTTGCCATTAGTATTTACAACTGAGAAAGCTTCATATTCTAATAATTTTACCAATTCAGAATAGGTAAACGATTCTTGATTATTATGAATACCATTTTCAGATAAAATCATAGATTCAAAAGAAGTATTTTGAATGATTTTTAGCTTTTTATTCTCAATAGAAATATCGTATCCTTGATAATCTAATAGGACTACTTCGTTAAAATCGGGATATTCTTTTTTATAATCCTGATAGGTTTGCTGTGCTTGAATGCTTATGGAAGCTAATCCAACAAGTAAACAAATTAGCCTTTTATTATTTAATGATGTCAACCAATTCATCTGAATCATATTTTTTTGTTAGTGCTAAAAC
>JBILST010000245.1:0-3562 GCA_044371865.1 Flavobacterium sp. | reverse complement strand
ACTAGTACTATTGCAAAAACTCAGTCAGCCTTATTAGTAGAGGTTACTTTAGAGAATGGTGCTAAACAAACTTATAAAGTGATTTTTTAGGTAACAAGAATTCAAATATTAGGATATAAAAAAAGCCATTTCAATTGAAATGGCTTTTTTGTTGCTGCAAATAATTAATTTTCAAGTATTTTCTTATTGTTTTACAATGGAATAATCACAAAAAAAATAAATATCGTGATTATATCATTACATGTTGTATACATTGATAATATTTTTTTTTTTGATAAGAATTATAAATTTACTTTTGTCATTTAAACACTTATTCTAAAAAAAGATACAGTTATTCTTTTTTTTAATATAAAATTGTTATATTTATAATATTCGTATTTTTTTTGTTAAAAAAAGAAAAGTACCTATATAAAAATATATGTTTTTTTGAATATTATTAATGATAAGCTTCCCCAAGTCTATTGTTTAACTTAAATTTGGTTTTATGCAGAAAAATTACCTACTAAAAAGTGCTAAGATAAACGCTGTTTTATCATTCTCTTTTCCTTCAATGAAGTTGTTTTATAATACTAAATTTACTTGGTTGGTTTTGTTGTTTGCTTTTTTTGTGACAAATAATGTTTTTTCACAAGTAACAGTTTCTTATACCGCAACTGGTGCTGGAACTTGGACAGCACCATGTGATGTTACTTCAATTACAGTTGAAGTTTGGGGTGCTGGTGGTGGTGGCCAAAGAGCAGAAGGGAATCCTGCAGCTGGTGGAGGTGGTTCTGGAGGTGGTTATGTAAGAACTACATATGCTATTTCTGGAGGTACAACATACAACTTATTTGTAGGTGCTGGTGGTACAGGTAATTCTGGAGGTAATGGTCAGAGCTCTTGGTTTAATAACAATACTACAATACTTGCAGTTGGAGGAGTAGGTGCTGGTGCTGCAATTACAGCTAATAATTCATGGGGTACAGGTGCTAATGCTTTAACTACGGGTAACATAGGTGGGACTATTATTTCTACTTATGGTGGAAATGGTGGTAATGCTGGTAATAATTTTGGTGGTGGTAGTGGTTCAAGTGCAGGGAATACAAATGGTAATCCGGGTTCGGGGATTTCTGGAGGTACTGCTCCTGCTAATGGATTTGCTGGTGTAAATGGATTTAATGTAAATGGAAGTGGAAATGTTGGAAATGTAGGTGCTGGAGGTTCAGGAGGAAGAACTGCGCAGAATACAGATAGATCAGGTGGTGCTGGAGGTAGAGGTGAAATTAGAATCACATATACCAGCTTATTGCCAACTTATTGTTTGCAATCTTTTACGACTGTAGAGCCAATAACCAATGTAACTTTTGCAGGAATAAATAATACCACGTCTAATGTAGTAGCTGGTACTCCTCAATTAGAAAGTTTTTGTACTACTGCAAATGTGCAACAAGGGTCATCTTATGCTATTTCTCTAAAAGGTAATACGGTTGGGAATTTTACTGATAATTTTAGAGTTTATATAGATTGGGATCAAAATGGTGTTTTTGGAAATGTTGGTAATGAAATTTTTGATATAGGTACCATAACTAATTCTACAGGTATTGATGCTATTTTGTTAACAGGTTCAATTTTAGTTCCTGGGACTGCACTTCTCGGTAATACAAAAATGCGAGTGATTAAAAATTATAATTCCTATACTGGTCCTTGTTCTTCTAATTCATTTGGGCAAGCAGAAGATTATAATGTGAATGTTATTGCTCCATTACCATGTGTGGCACCAACAGCACAACCAACCGCTTTAAGTTTAACACCTTCTGGTAGTTCTATTTCAGGAAGTTTTACGGCGGCATCACCTGCATCGGATAGCTATTTAGTAGTGGTGAGTACTTCTGCTACGCCACCAACGGCTCCTGTAAACACAACCAGTTATACAATCGGTGGTACCTTAGCGCCTGGTTATACAATTGTTGATACAGATACAAATACGACATTTACAGCAACTGGATTATCTCCTTTGACAACCTATTATTTTTACATATATTCTTTTAATGGTTTATGTACTGGTGGACCTCTTTATTTAGTTGCAACTCCATTGACAGGAACCACTACTACATTAGTAGCTAGTTATTGTACTCCAACAATAAATGCAACATACCAAACTTCAACTAATCATCACATACGAAAAGTTGAATTTATTGGTACGCTGCAAGATATTGTAAATACAAGTTCATTTCCTACGGTTGCTCCTTTTGGTTATGAAAATTACACAGGTTTAGCTGTTAAATCTATACAAGCAAAAGGAGAAGGGGTAAATATTTATATGGAATCTCCAAATTCTGGTTATATTAAGGCTTGGGTGGATTGGAATGTAGATGGTGATTTTGCTGATGCTGGTGAAACAGTATATAATGCTGGAGGTACTTCTCAAGCATCTACAACATTAGGATTTATTGTTCCTACTGGAATTGCTGCAGGTGATTACCGTGTTAGATTAAGAATAAGTGGAAGAAATGGAATTGGAGCTGATGCAGGATTTGCATGGGATTCTTGTACCACTAACTTAGCTTATTATGGAGAAACCGAAGATTATATTTTAAGAGTAGTTGAAAATTGTGCAGCTAGAATAGCAACAATAACAAATGGGTCTGTTTGTGGTAGTGGCGTGGTAACTTTACAAGCTACAGGTACTGTTGGTACTACAGAATTTAGATGGTACGCTGCAGAAACAGGAGGAACTCCATTGGCTACAACTGCTACAGGAACATGGAATACACCTTCTATCAGCACTACAACAGATTATTGGGTTGCTGCTTTTAATGGAAGTTGTGAAACTTTAGTAAGAACTAAGATAAATGCTTTGGTGAAGCCTATTCCAACATTGAGTTTTGCGACCTCCAACACAGAAGTTTGTGGTGAAAATTCTGTTGTGGCGCTTACAGCTTCAGGGGATAATGAAATTATACACTTAATTGAAGAGAATTTTGAATCAGGATTAGGAATATTTAATAATGTTCATAATGTTAGTAATCCAACTAAAAATGCTGAAACAGCTTGGCAAATAAAAACAAGTGCTTTTGTTCCTTCGGGTTCAGGTGCAACTTGGTTTCCTGCAATTCAATCTAATTTTGGGGCTAATAATTTTGCTTTTGTAACTTCTGATATTGGAACTTCTGGTCCAAGTACTTACTATACTGTTGATAATGGATTGGTTTCTAATACAGTAAATAGTACAGGATTTTTAAATTTAACATTTACATTTAGAGCTTATTTCGACCGTTATTATCCTAATGGAATTAATCCAGCCAATGAGTTAATGACAGTAGATGTTTCAACTAATGGAGGAACAACATGGACATCATTGTCTGGAAATATAACAAGTGATATAGGGTATGGTACTAGATTCACAGATTATTCATATAATTTAAATGCGTATATCAATCAAGCTAATTTAAAAGTTAGAATTAGATATTATACTAATACATGGGCAAATGGGGCTGCTATAGATGATATTGAATTGTTTGGAACAAAACCATTAAGTACAGCATTAAACTGGAGTGGAATACCTATGCCAGATGTTTATACT
>JBILST010000244.1:0-3593 GCA_044371865.1 Flavobacterium sp. | reverse complement strand
ACTCTTTTTTAGAGTGAATCATTAATGTATTAATAATTAAAATTCTTATGAATACACATTCTTTTTTTTCCAATGTAAGAGGTGATCTTGCAGCAGGATTAGTTGTTTTTTTAGTAGCCTTACCTTTGTGTTTAGGGATTGCTTTAGCTTCAGGCGCCCCTTTGTTTTCAGGTATTATTTCTGGAGTAATTGGTGGTATTGTTGTTGGGTTTTTAAGTAACTCTGCATTAAGTGTTACAGGTCCGGCAGCCGGTTTAACAGCTATTGTTTTAACAGCTATTTCAGATTTAGGCGGTTTTGATATATTTTTAGTAGCGGTAATTTTAGCAGGAATAATTCAAATTACATTAGGTTTTTTAAAAGCCGGTAGTTTTTCTAATTATTTCCCAACGAGTGTAATTGAAGGAATGTTGGCAGCTATTGGAATTATTATAATATTAAAACAAATTCCCCATGCTTTTGGACATGATATTGATAATGAAGGAGATTTTTTCTTTATTGAAAAATCAGGACATACTACTTTTGATACCCTAATTGAATCTATAAATTATATTCATACAGGAGCATTGATTGTAGCTCTTCTTTCACTTGCTATTTTAATAACTTGGGACAAAGTACCCGCTTTAAAAAAAATAAAGGTAGTACCTGGTGCTTTAGTTGTTGTGGTAGTAAGTATACTTTTGAATGAATTCTTTATACAATCAGGTTCAAGTTTAGCTATTATAACTCAAAATCATTTAGTTAGTTTACCTTCGTTTACCGAGATAAAAAACGGATTTGCTTTGCCAAATTTTACTTCTTTGACCAATCAAAAAGTTTGGATGGTTGCAGCCACAATAGCTGTAGTTGCTTCAATCGAAACGCTATTGTGTATTGAAGCCACAGATAAATTAGATCCATATAAAAGATTTACAAATACAAATCGCGAATTAAAAGCGCAAGGAATAGGAAATATTATTAGTGGATTATTAGGAGGTTTGCCGATGACATCAGTAGTTGTTCGCTCATCTGCTAATATTAACTCTGGTGGTAGAACAAAGTTGGCAACGGTTTTTCATGGTATATTATTGATAGCTTTTGCACTTTCAATTCCGTTTGTATTAAATAAAATTCCTTTAGCTGCTTTAGCTGCTGTTTTGTTAATGGTAGGGTATAAATTAGCAAGACCAAGTGTTTTCGTGCATTTATGGAAAAATGGTTATTCTCAATTCATCCCATTTGTAATAACTGTTATCGCTGTCGTTCTTATTGATTTATTGAAAGGAGTAGCAATTGGATTAGGAGTAAGTATAGTATTTATCTTATATCAAAATTTAAAAATTGCGTATTCATTTAAGAAAGAATCATCTCACGATGGAGACGTAATTACAATCAAATTAGCTCAAGAAGTTTCATTTTTAAATAAAGCAGCCATTAAAAGTACTTTAGGAAGTATTCCAGAAGGTTCAAAACTGATTATTGACGCCTCAAATACAAATTATATTGATTTTGATGTGGTAGAATTAATTAAAGATTTTAGAAATGTTAAAGCTGAAGATAAAAATATCAAATTGACATTGAAAGGTTTTAAAGATCATTATGACATAGACAAGACTGAATTTCAGCAAATAAAAATTAAAGACGACAAAAAATAATATAAATAACTTTATTAAACATAAATAAAATGAGTGATTTTTATAAAAAAATACTAGAAAATAACAAGCAGTGGGTTGAGAAAAAATTAGCAATTAGTCCTGAGTTTTTCAATAATTTAGCAGAAGGACAACAGCCACCTTTATTATGGATTGGTTGTTCAGATAGTAGAGTTCCGGCTAATGAAATTATTGGAGCAGAGCCTGGAGAGGTTTTCGTACATAGAAATATTGCGAATATGGTAATTCATTCAGATATGAACATGTTAAGCGTTTTAGATTATGCTGTAAATGCATTAAAAGTGAAACACGTTATTGTTTGTGGACATTATGGCTGTGGTGGTGTGAAAGCTGCAATGGGAAATAGTTCTATTGGAATTATTGATAATTGGATTCGCCACATTAAAGATGTTTATCGTTTTCATCAGAATGAGTTAGATGCCATTACAGATGAAAATGAACGATTTAATAAGTTTGTTGAAGTCAATGTGAAAGAACAAGTTTTAGATTTAGCCAAAACATCAATTGTTCAAAATGCTTGGAAAAACGGACAAGAATTATCGATTCATGGTTGGGTTTATGGTTTAAATTCTGGCTATGTGACAGATTTAGGAGTAAATTTTAGTTGCGATAAAGATTTAGACGATGTGTATCAGTTAAAATTTTAAATTTATTTTATTACTAAATCATATTTTTTAAGCAGACCAGATAAATTTTCTGTAGAAAAAATTGCTCGTTTCAATTTGTTTTTTTCAGGGTCAATAATGAAATCATAACTTGTAGAAAAATCAGTTTTATTAGCTGTTGTTCCTATAAAAACAGCATGTCGTAAATTGCAGTTGTCAAATAAAGCTTCCGTAAGGTCACTTTCCATAAAGTCAACTGCAATCATGCTGCAATTTATGAACTGCATTTTTTTTAGTTTTAAACTATAAAACTGCGCATAGTCAAGCATGCTGTCTTTAAAGTGAAATTCATATAAAATTTGATCAGTCATCGCAAAGTTAACAGAGGTAAAGTCACATTTTGTAAACCAAACATCACGTAATGAGACATGGTTGATTTTTGTACCTCTAAAATTACATTCGATAAAATTACAATCAATAAACGTTACAGCTATAAAGGAACACATTCTGAAATCGCAATTGGTAAACGTGCAATTTTCGTATTCTTTGTATTTTACATCGCTTTCAGCATAGGTTAAATCAGTAAAGTTTTGGTCGGTAATGTAATCTGCGTGCATGGTTTCGTTTTAGTGGGATAAAATTACTTTATTTTTTTGATCGAATCAAAGGTTTATCTTTTAAGTTGTACATTGAGTTATTTACTGACTCAGTATGAAAAAAATGGTTATATTCGTAAAATAAAATGGGGATGTAGCTCAGTTGGCTAGAGTGCTTGACTGGCAGTCAAGAGGTCGTGGGTTCGAGCCCCATCTTCTCCACAATATCCTGCTTTGGCAGGATTTTTTGTTAAAACCCTTCAAAAACACCTAAACCAAATAAAGCAAAATCATATTTTACGGGATCATTTGGGTCTAATTTTCTTAAATTTTCATCCAATTCAGCCAGTGCTTTAGCGTCATTTTGTTTACGAGTTAGTAATTCTAATTTTCGAGCCACGTTACCTGAATGAACATCTAATGGACATGAAAGAAGGGCAGGTGAGATGCTTTTCCAAATACCTAAATCAACACCATTGTTGTCTTTTCGAGCCATCCATCGCAAATACATGTTAATCCGTTTCGCAGCCGAACCGTTTAAGGGATCAGAAATGTGCTTTTCAGTTCGGGTTTCATGAGGAATTTCAAAAAACAATTGTTTGAATTCCGAAATTGTATGTTGCATTGTCGGATTTTGTTTCGAAAAAACCAATTCTAATCCGTTGTGATTTTGGTAAATGTGCTGCAAACCTTTTATAAATCCAACGAAATCTTTTCCGTTAAATGTACGATGAACAAAT
>JBILST010000243.1:0-3599 GCA_044371865.1 Flavobacterium sp. | reverse complement strand
GCATTACCAGTTCCTTGAATCACTTCTGATTTCTTTCCTAAATAAGAAGGATATTGCAACACCATTTCAAAGTTGGCAATCGTTGGAACATCGACAACGTTAATTTGATATTCTTTCGAATTTAATCCATTTGCTAAAAGCGAAAAAGTTACATCATTTGATAATTTTGAAAAAGTATACTCAAAAATTCCAGGCTTTGTACTTTGTAAAAAATATTCTTCATCACCAATTTGAATCGCAACATTTTCAGGCATTACTTTTCCTTGTGTTTTTACTTGTAGGACGAAATCAGAATTCTGTTGCGCAGTTAATGATTTATTCAAAACCACAAATTCGAAAGGAGCAGGCGGTGCAAATTTGGTTTGAAAATGAACTACACGATCAAAACTATTAGATATTATAGAAGAATTTCCAGTAACGAAAAACAAAATCAATAATAGAATTGGAAGAATCGCATAAGGCAAAAACTTCTTGTTCTTTGCAAAATTGACCGCATTTGAAAACGGAATCGGTTGTAACGAAGCTGCTTTTTGTTCAATGGATGCTGCTAATAATTCCGAAGTTTGACTTTGATTTGCCAATTGTAAAAAGTTCAACAACTTATCTTGTACTTCCGAAAAGTGATTACCAATGATTTCTGAAGCTTGTTCGTAATTAATTCCTTGTTGTAATTTGAATAATTTAAACAATGGAAAAGCAATGAATCGAATCAATAAAAACGATTCAACTCCAACGAACAACCAGAATAAAATAGTTCTTCCAGAAGTAGATAACCATAAAAAGTATTCAATCAATAAAGTAAAAATAAAATACAACAAGCCCAATCCGATAAAAAGAATGACTCCTTTGATCAGTTCATTGGTGTAAAACTTCTTGATAAACCCTTCGAGCTTATCGAAAATAATGCTTTTTGCTTCCAAGATTGTTGATATACTGTTTATAACCGATAAAAATACAACATCTTCATAGATTTGTCAATAGGTTTTTAGTGAAACTTAACATTTGTAGAATAGGATTGTTAATAACCATGAGATTTTCTAAATTCTAAATTCTTACTTCTAATTTGTAATCGTATCTTTGCACCAAAATTTAATGAAATGTCAGTAAGAGTAAGATTTGCACCTAGTCCAACTGGACCTTTGCATATTGGTGGTGTTCGTACCGCTTTATTCAATTATTTATTTGCCAAAAAACATGGCGGTACTTTCTATTTACGAATTGAAGATACCGATCAAACGCGTTTTGTTCCAGGAGCAGAAGCTTATATTTTTGAAGCTTTAGAATGGTTAGGAATTGCGCCGGAAGAAACCGTTGGGAAAAATGAAAAATTCGGACCTTATCGTCAAAGCGAACGTAAAGCGATGTACCAACAATATGCGGATCAATTGATTAATTCAGGTTGGGCGTATTATGCTTTTGATACGGCTGAGAGTTTAGATGCGATGCGAAAAGAAGCAGAAGCAAATGGAAAAACGTTTATTTACAATCATTCAGTTAGAGAACAATTGGATAACTCGTTGACGGTTTCACGTGAAAAAGTAACGGAACGAATTGCAAATGGTGAACATTATGTTATCCGTTTTAAAACACCTGTGAATGAAATTTTAGAATTAAAAGACATCATTCGTGGCGATATTAAATTTGATACCAATTTATTAGACGATAAAGTTTTATTCAAATCGGATGGAATGCCAACGTATCATTTAGCGAATATTGTGGATGACCATTTGATGGAAACTTCGCATGTAATTCGTGGTGAAGAATGGTTACCATCAATGCCATTACATGTTTTATTATACAAAGCATTTGGTTGGAACGCTCCAGAATTTGCACATTTACCATTGATTTTAAAACCAATTGGAAATGGAAAATTATCAAAACGTGATGGCGATAAAATGGGATTCCCAGTGTTTCCTTTAGAATGGAAAGATGCTTCCAGCATGACAAAATCGGATGGCTATAGAGAAAACGGATTTTTCCCAGAAGCGGTGATCAACTTTTTAGCTTTATTAGGTTGGAATGACGGAACCGAACAAGAGATTTTCTCATTAGAAGAATTGGTAGAAAAATTTGATTTAAACCGAATTCACAAAGCGGGAGCGAAGTTTGACCCTGAGAAAAACAAATGGTTTAATCATCAGTATTTACAAAAGCAAAGTGATGCAAGTTTAGCGGAAAGTTTTAAAACTATTTTAGATAAAAAAGGAATCTCAACTTCTCTTGATTTGGTAAAAGTGGTTTCTTTAATTAAAGAAAGAGCGCATTTTGTGAATGAGTTTTGGGATTTAGCCGATTATTTCTTTGAAGCTCCAACATCATACGATGAAAAAGCAGCTAAAAATTGGAAAGAAGAAACACCAGCATTAATGCAACAAGTGATTTCTGAATTGAATAAAATTGAAGATTTTACATCCGTTAACATCGAAACCTTGTTAAAAGAATGGATGACAACCAATGAAATTGGAATGGGGAAAGTAATGCAACCGTTACGATTGAGTTTAGTAGGAGCTTTAAAAGGACCACATTTATTCGACATCATCGAAATAATTGGAAAAGCCGAAACAGTGAAGAGAATTGAAAAAGCAATAGCTAGTTTATAAAAGAAAAGCCCTGAATTATCAGGGCTTTTCTTTTTCAGGTAAAATACATTTTGTGTAACCATTAAATTTAGCTTGATCTCCGTACCTTTCGCCAGCATCTTTAATACACTCTATAAAAACTTTTAGTTCTGGAGATGGATTATCAATTTTTACAATTTTAGAAATTTCATTAATTTCAGAATTCAAATCATCTGAGTAAAAATATCCATCATTTTTATGATCGGTTGAATTAAAGTAATCAACACCCCAAACGGCTTTTCGTAAAGTAAAATCTGCTTCAATATAAAAACATAATCCTAATTCATTCTTTAAATATGAAACAGGAACGTTTTTTTTCTTACTAAATCTATAAAGATAATCACCGATTTTAAATCCCCACATCTTGTTGATTTTAATCTTTTTTTCTTTGCCTTCCTTTTTTGTAATAATATATCTAGTGCCCAATGTCATGCCATAACCTGTTGCCAAACCATAATCAATTGGTTTATTACTAACATAGTCTTGATAAGTTTCGTAGACATATAAATTATTCTTTTGAGAAAATGAAAGATTCAAAAACAAGAAAAATATAATAGAAAAAAATGTTTTACTCATAATTGTTTATTTAGAATTATACTTGATATTCAAATTCTCAAAATATACTTTCATTGCTTTACCAAAAAAAGTAAATTCTGCACCAGATTGATAGCTTTTGTCATTTAATCTGTCATAAACATAAAATCTCTTATATGTAGAAGAAGCCGACAAACCATTACTGTAATGAGTTGTGTGTGTACTACCACCAGAATAATCAAAAATATATCTATATTTATTTAAATCTGTATAATTTACTAATTCATCTCTATTGATTAATAAATATTTTCCACTATATCTTTTAACAGCGGATTTTAAACCTTTATCATAACTATTCCTACCTCTTTTTATTACTAATAAAACAGCATTTTTATCTTCACCAAATTCAGGTGGAATTGCATCATTCTTCTCAGTAAATTCCTTTCG